>SIBF01000141.1 GCA_009695275.1 Pedosphaera sp.
CCCAAAGACTACCTCCCAGCCGCCCACTGGGAGAAGTCCACGCTGCGCAATCGCCACACGTGCCAGTCACCAAAACACCAAATCCGAAGGATTTAAACCAGTCACTGTCTTTTCCGGTTTACCCCGCTTTTTCTGAGGTCTGCAGACGGAAGTATCCGCTCGAATTGAGTCATCTCGGGACTTTTGAGCAAAGCATGGAACCGCACGGGCCTGTGTTGACCATTCGGACCATCGGAGAAGGCGCGATGGTCAAGACTTGAGCCGATTCACGAACTTCGCCATGCGTTCGCAAGCGATTTGAATCTGGTCCAACGCCGTGGCGAAACAGCAGCGCACGTAACCTTCACCGCTTGGGCCGAACGCGCTCCCGGGCACGCATGCCACGCTTTCCTGTTCGAGCAGCTTCACGGCAAATTCCCGCGAAGTCAGGCCCGTGGAACGGATGCTTGGAAACGCGTAGAACGAGCCGCGCGGCAGATGACAGGTGAGCCCGGTTTCATTCAAGGAATTGACGATGAAATTTCGACGCAAACGGTAATGCTCCCGCATTTCGATCGTGTCAGGCTCTCCATGGAGGATGGCTTCGAGAGCGGCTTCCTGGCTGATGATGCTGGCGCAGAGCATCGAGTACTGGTGAATTTTCATCATGGCTTCGATGATGTCCGCTGGTCCGCAGGCATAACCGATGCGGAAGCCCGTCATCGCGTATGCCTTGGAGAAGCCGTGCAAGAAAATGGTGCGTTCACGCATTCCAGGAAGTGACGCGATGCTGACATGTTCGCCTTCGAAGGTCAGCTCAGAGTAAATCTCGTCTGTTATCACCAAAAGATTGCGCCTTTTCACCATGTCTGCGATTCGCAGCAATTCTTCGCGTGTCATGGTGCCTCCGGTGGGATTCGTCGGAAAGTTCAGGAGCAGCGCCTTGCTCTTTGGTGTGATCACTTTCTCGATGGCTTCCGCAGTGACGGCGAAACCGTTCTCCGCGCTGCATGAAACCGGAACCGCGACACCGTGAGCCATGATCACGCTCGGAGAATAGCTGACGTAGCAGGGTTCGTGATAAATCACTTCATCGCCTGGGTTGATGATGGCTCGCAGAGCGATGTCCAATGCCTCGCTGACGCCGACAGCGATCAGGATCTCATTCTTCGGGTTGTAGGAGACTTGAAAGCTCTTCTCGATATGAGAGCCGATCGCTTCGCGAAGCTTCAGCAGTCCGAGATTGGAGGTGTAGCCTGTCTTGCCACGTTCGAGGGCGTAGATGGCCGCTTCGCGAATGTGCCAGGGTGTGACGAAGTCGGGTTCACCCACACCGAGTGAAATGACTCCGGTGGTATTCTGGACAAGTTCGAAAAACTCCCGGATTCCCGAACGCGGGATATCGCGCACTTGATGTGCGATGTGGTTTTGGGGCTGGAATGATGGAGCCATAACAGAAATTTTTGGACACAGACGCCACGGCAAGACGGTGACTCGCCGCCAAGGCGCGGAAATCAGGCGGCGGCTGCCTGCGCGTTCTTGCGCTGGATCGCGGGTTTCTCTTCGTCGAGCACTGAGGCACGAGTGATCGTCACGGAGGAAATGTCCGGTTGCCCTGGGATATCATACATCACATCCAGCATGAGTTTCTCCAGAAGGCCGCGGAGGGCGCGGGCACCCGTGCCTTTCTTGACCGCTTGAACGGCAAGCTCCCTTAATGCATCTGACTGGAACTCGAGTTGCACGCCTTCAATGCCGATGAGCTTGGCGTACTGCTTTATCAGGGCGTTCTTCGGTTCTGTGAGGATGGAGACGAGCTGATCCTCGGAAAGCTCACCAAGCACCGTGACCATTGGCAGTCGCCCGATGAATTCAGGGATGAAACCATACATGAGAAGGTCTTCGGGTTCGACCTGCTGCATGATTTCATTTTTTTCCAGGGTCGCAAAGTGATGATTCTTGTCTGCGGCCGAAAAGCCCATGACGCGGTTGCCGACGCGGCGCTGGACGATCTTGTCGAGGCCAACGAAGGCGCCACCGCAAATGAACAGGACATTGGATGTGTCCACCCGAATGTATTCCTGCTGCGGGTGCTTGCGGCCTCCTTGAGGAGGGACATTGCACACGGTTCCTTCCAGAATCTTCAAAAGCGCCTGCTGAACACCTTCTCCGGAGACGTCGCGTGTAATGGAAACATTCTCTGTCTTGCGTGCAATCTTGTCGATTTCGTCTATGTAAACGATGCCCATCTGGGCGCGCTTCACGTCGTAATCGGAATTCTGAAGCAGGCGCAAAATGATGTTCTCGACATCTTCGCCCACATAGCCGGCCTCGGTCAGTGTTGTTGCATCGGCGATGGCGAATGGAACTTCGAGAATTTTAGCGAGGCTTCGGGCGAGCAGGGTTTTTCCCGAGCCGGTCGGGCCGATCAGCAGGATATTGCTCTTCTCGATCTCGACTTCGCCATGCGGGGTTGGGGCCATTTCTCCGGCCTCACCGCTAGGGCTCGTGAGGGATTCCTGCTGGAGGCGCTTGTAATGATTGTGAACAGCAACCGCCAGGGTGCGCTTGGCCTCGTCCTGGCCTATGCAATGGAGGTCCAGGTGCTGCTTGATCTCGGAGGGCTTTGGAACCTTAAGTTTGAGTGTGCTCTTGCGGTTCTCGGTCTTGAGTTCCTTATCAAGGACATTTTTGCAGACGATGATGCAACTGTCGCAGATGTAAACACCGGGGCCCTGGATGAGCTTCTTGACCTCGGCGTGCGACTTGCCGCAGAAGCTGCAGAGTGTGAGTTGAGATGGTCTGGCCATAAGCTGCTGACTATGTAACAGCTTCCGTTTTTTCCACCAAGCCCGGAATTTCCTTCCGAGATTTCACGACTTCGTCCACCAAACCGTAATCCTTGGCCTCATCGGCGCTCATGAAATTGTCGCGGTCACAATCCCGCTCAACCTGCTCGGAGGGCCTGCCTGTGTGTTTGGAGATGATGGCGTTGAGGCGATGCTTGAGTTTGAGCATGTACTTGACACGGATTTCGACATCGCTGGCCTGTCCCTCGGCGCCGCCAAGCACCTGATGGATCATGATGTTGGCGTTGGGCAAAGCGTAACGCTTTCCTTTGGTGCCCGCTGCCAGCAAAACCGCACCCATGCTCGCCGCCTGGCCGATGCAGTAGGTGTTCACCTCGCAGGTGATGAACTGTATGGTGTCGTAGATTGCCAGGCCAGCGGTGACACTTCCTCCAGGCGAGTTGATGTAAAGATGGATGTCTTTCTTCGGATCGGCCATCTGCAGAAAGAGGAGCTGGGCGATGATTAAATTTGCGATTCCGTCGTCAACGGGTGTTCCGAGAAAGACAATTCGATCCACCAGAAGCCGGGAGTAAATATCGAACTGCCTCTCACCACGTCCAGTTTGCTCGATAACTGTCGGATACGGAATGATAGATTGTTGCATTTGGTAATTCGTTAGCCGATTCGTCCGCGCAACGTAGCCAACGAGCAACGTGGCGTCAAGGTGACCAGAATTTCAGCTAAGTCATCGATATCCGTGAGCTGCTGCCACGATGAGATGGAGCAATAAACGGACAAAGTCAGGTCATCCTTGCTTTGGAAATCCGTGCTGAGAATGGCGAAGTTGCTGTTCCGTGACGGCTTGACTTCCGCTTCCCGTTCTTTGCTCTCGTTGAGCGGGATGTTTGAATGATTTCCGCGGGTTTCCTTGATGGACACCCGCCGGTGCGAAAGGTCCGGGAGGTCTGCCATGTGGCTGGCGTTGGACCGCGTGAGGTTGAGAAGGGCGTCCCGGATGTTGAAGCAGTGCCTGCGGCTTGGGAATTGTGGGGACGAATCCCTCGGCCCGCTTGCGCACTATACCCCGGCCGATGAAGCGCTCGATTGAACGCAATTGAGCATAATCTTCCTGAGAGACGAAACTGATCGCATCTCCTACAGCCTGGGCGCGGCCGGTGCGACCGATTCGATGGACGTAATCTTCCGCGTGTTTTGGGAAGTCGTAGTTCACCACGTGCGAAATGCCATCCACGTCGATGCCACGCGATGCGATGTCCGTGGCGACAAGCACGCGCACCACCCCAGACTTGAAGTCCTTCAAAGCGCGGAGGCGCTGACTTTGGGACCGGTTCGAGTGAAGTGTGGCGGTTGACACTCCGGCATTCTCCAACTGCCGTGCCACGCGATCCGCGCCATGCTTGGTGCGGGTGAACACGAGCACCATGTTCCAGCGTGAGTCGCGGAGCAGATGGATGAGCAGCGACGTTTTCGATTGGGCCGGCACTTCGTAAATGATTTGCGTGACCGTTTCCGCGGGATTGGAGCGGCACCCGATCTGCACTAACTTCGGCGCTTTGAGAAACTCATGTGTGAGTGTTTCGATCTCGCGTGAGAGCGTGGCGGAGAAAAAGAGCGTTTGTCGTTGCCTTGGCAGGGCGCGCACGATCTGCCGGATGTCCGGGATGAAACCCATGTCCAACATGCGGTCTGCTTCATCGAGCACGAGGCAATTCAAAGCATCGAATCGAGCGTGTCCCTGGCGCATCAAGTCCAGCAGGCGGCCGGGAGTGGCCACGACGATGTCCGCCTGACGCAACGCTCGTATCTGCGGCACCATGCCCGCGCCGCCGTAAACCAGCGCCAGTCGCACCGGCAAATGCCTGCCGTAGGCGCGCACGTTTTCTTCGATCTGCACCACCAGCTCGCGCGTGGGGGCGAGGATGAGTGCTCGGATGCCGGGGCGCGGAGCAGGTCCCGAAGCGGCCGGAAGTGAGGTCAGCCGCTTGAGCAGCGGCCACGTGAAGGCGGCTGTTTTGCCTGTCCCTGTCTGCGCGATGCCGATGAGGTCGTGGCCCGCCAACACAAGCGGGATTGCCGCCGCTTGAATCGGAGTGGGTTCGGTGTAGCCGGCATCTTCAATGGCACGGATGATACCGTCGCCGAGATCTAATGAACGAAAGGGCATGATTAAGGGGAATTGGAATCAAATCTCTCGCGATTCGCAAAAGACTCCCTGCTTGGAAGCGCAACAATGAAGCGACGCGGTGCAGGAGTTGAGGCAAATGCTGGCCGAATCCGCGGTGTTTGGCCGTGATACGAAGTCTTGTTAAAGAAACTGTCGCCGAAAGGCAGTTGGAACCACTCAGCGTTCAGGCGAGGCGCCATGTAATCCGAGCCTTGTTCAGATCGTAGGGCGACATCTCCATTTTCACACGATCGCCGACGGTCAGGCGCACGAAGCGTTTGCGCATCTTGCCGCAGATTGTCGCTAGTACGAGATGCTTGTTGTCCAGTTCGACACGAAACATCGTGCCGGCGAGCACGGCGTTGACGACTCCCTGCACTTCGATGTGTTGCTCTTTCATTCGATTTGATTTTCGTGGCCTGCGCTGGACGCAGTTTTCTCAAAATTGGTTGGTCAAAAACAAAGAGGCGAGACCCAGCAAAGCCGAGTCTCGCCCCGGAAAAAGAGAGGATTAGTAGCGATTACGACCGCCACCACCACCGCCACCGCCGCCGCTGCGACCACCGCCGCCGCCGCCGCCGCCGTATTCACGACGTCCGCCGCCGCCGCCAGCGGGCCGCTCTTCACGCGGACGAGCGACGTTCACTGTGAGGGCGCGTCCATCCAGCTCGTGACCATGCAGGGCTTCGATGGCCTTCTGTGCTTCCTCGGGGGTGCTCATGGTGACGAAACCGAATCCACGAGGACGACCGCTCATACGGTCCATCATCAGATTCGCTTCGACCACGGTGCCATGCGCCGCGAAGGCGTCCTGGAGGTCGTTTTCGGTGGTATTGAAGGAAAGATTTCCTACAAACAATTTATTACTCATATGATGCTTACTGTCCGAGACTAACTCTCACCAACTCCAGACTGTTCCCGACTGCCGGGTCTAAAATCATCACTGAACAATGTTCACCTGAGGATTCCCATGCCATGGAAGAGACAAGCTATCGATCAGACGGGGATAAAGTGACCATTTTTGGGTGGATGGCAACTTTATTTTTTGAAATCTTCCATGGAACTTTGGCTTTTGTTCCCTCTGCTGCGCATGGAAATCACTATACTCTGCGCGGCCATAGATTGCGCTTTTTGAAATCGAGCGAAAATGGTCACTTCCCATTGATTGTGAGCTACTTGACAACTCAAGTGTCACGGTGCCAAAAGCGCAGTTTGTGACCGCGCTCAGTATAGCAGTGGCCAGGCACTGTTCGAGGAAGAGCCATGAGGCAAAGTTGCTCCATTCATGCATTCTCAAATCATCCCATTGTCGTGTTTGCCCTGAGTTTGACTTCGCGGATCGAGACTTGGCAGCCGGATTTGAAGGCAACTGGAGTGATTTTAAGGCTGAAGATTACCTCTTGTGAGCCGGAGTGAAGTTGTGCTACAGGTAGTCTAATTCTTTAGAGTGTCATGTGGGTGGCAGCGCACGTCCACCTTTGGAATCGGATGAGGGATGGTAAAAGTTGCATGGACATTAAACCCGGTGAAGTTGGCTACACCGACTGAGAAAGATCGAAGAATGGCACGTGGTTTGGCAATCTGGACAGCATCGGCACTGTTTATTTCGGATTTAAGTTCGGTTCGCGCGAACAGTTGGTGGCCGAGCGATGACTTTCTGAAGGCGGTTCGACGTATAGAATCTTCGGACGGTTTGATGCTTTGGGGAGATGATGGGCAATCTCTTGGGGACTTCCAACTGTCGGAGGCCGCTTGGGTGGACGTGAACGCTTGGCGCAAGACGCGAAGGATCCCGACCTACAGTTACATCCGGCACGTGTATAACAGGCGCATCAACCGGTCGTATGCCTCGGATTACTTTGTGATCTTGTATGAAGAGCTCGAGAAGCGACTGAAGCGGACCCCTTCTCACGGTGAACTTTATGCGGCATATAACATGGGTTTGTCACAATTTGCGCAATGTCGCTACAGTCTGGCCCAGGTGAATGCCGTTACGCAGCGGAAGTGTCAGACCATCGAAGATCTGCTGATGGTCACGGTCTCAGCCGAAGTGACTTCTGTTCCAGTGGTTGATGGCAGTCAATGATTCCAGGGGCATTCGGGGTCATCTGATACAGGAATTCCGATCTCAAACTCAAGGGCCTCTTGCATTTCAGATCGGCCTTGGTAGGAACTCCGCCTCATGAGTCAACACCTTGACAGGCTGGCCAGTAACACCCATTGAAGCCATACTACCAGGAACCGGAGGAGAGCATTTCATCCTGTGACTGAAACACCCGGAATTCAAAGCTGTGGTGGCCAGTCAGGAGCGTCCCCGGATGGCCTTCAAGAGCGTGATCAACGACTTGAATCGCTCAAAAGCCTGGTCGATCGGCTCGGGCATGATTTCAACAACATGCTCGTGCCTCTGCTCGGGTACACAACTCTGTTGAAGAATGAACTTCCCCCGGGATCAACCGCCGTTGCCTATGTTTCAAAGCTGGAAGACTCGGCTCAAAAATCAGAACGGTCCGTGGACCAGATGCTCACGGCGGTTCGACCTCAAAGGCAGTTCAACTCCGTGGAAGGAGATTTGGGCGCGCTCGTTTCACGGGCTGTGGCCAATTGGAAATCAAACCTTCCCGGTGATGCTGCGATTGAGGTGACGTCTGAGGTTGAGGGCTGCCGTTCAGTTTTCGACGAAGCGCTGATGACGCGCGCGATCGAGGAACTTCTGAGCAATGCGCGATACGGCATGGTGTTTGGTGGGAAGTTGACGATCCGGCTTCGGAAAGTTCAGGCTCCTCCCGAATTCGCGCTAAGTTCCACAGCGTCTGAAGTTGTCGAGATCGAGGTTTCTGATAGCGGAATGGGAATGACACCGGATGTCTTCAAGCGTTGTTGTGAACCGTTCTTTTCCACCAGGCCAAGAGGACAGGCATCAGGACTTGGGTTGACCGCAGTTCAGAGCATTGCGTTGCTCCACGGTGGAATCATGGGAATGGGAAGCGCGGAAGGAAGTGGCACTTCCGTTCACCTATGGCTGCCTGTTGGTGGGAATCGCCAGGGAAACGACCCCGTTGCCCCTGTTTCAAGCCGCACAGGTAATATCCTCTATGCTGATCCGGATCAGATCGGGCGCGAAGTGGCGAAGACCTTTCTCACCCAGGTGGCGGAGGCTGTTGTTTTGGCAAAAGACCAAACGGAGATGATCAAACTCCTCGACCGGAACGCAGCGAGAGTTTCACTCGCGATCATTTCGGCCGGATTAAGCAGCGGCGGAGTTCTGGATAGCCTGGCCGCTATTCGAAACAGGGCACCAAGTCTTCCTTTGGTCTGGTTTGGTGTCCAAGATGAGGCCGCGATGCTGGAGTTGCTCCCAGAGCGCTCCATTTACCTTCGCAAACCATTCCCGCTCTCCGCGCTGTTCAACGCCATTCGCGGGCAGCTCGGTTAAACAAGTTCAACAGCCTCTCCCTCGAGGAACCCTTGCAATTGGCGGATCCGCGTCGGATGCCGCATTTTCCTCAGCGCCTTGGCTTCGATCTGTCGAATGCGCTCGCGAGTGACTTTGAATTGCTTGCCGACTTCCTCAAGTGTCCTTGAGTAACCGTCCCCCAGACCGAAACGGAGTTCGAGAACTTTTCGCTCCCGCTCTGTCAGGCTGGTCAGCACGTCGCCCAGCTTGTCCTTGAGGAGGCTGTAACTCGTCATGTCTGAAGGATTCTCAGCTGACTTGTCCTCGATGAAGTCTCCGAAATTCGTGTCCTCGCTGTCTCCGACCGGAGATTGAAGTGAGATCGGCTGCTGGGCCATTTTCAGGACCGAGCGGACGCGATCCACTGGCAACTGCATTTCGTCGGCGATCTCTTCCGGTGTGGATTCACGACCGAAATCCTGCACCAACTGCTTCTGCACACGCATGAGCTTGTTGATGGTTTCGATCATGTGAACCGGAATACGAATGGTCCGCGCCTGATCGGCGATCGACCGGGTGATCGCCTGGCGAATCCACCAGGTGGCGTAGGTCGAAAACTTGTAGCCGCGCCGGTACTCAAACTTCTCGACGGCCTTCATCAACCCCATGTTGCCTTCCTGAATGAGGTCGAGGAAGGAAAGGCCACGATTCGTGTACTTCTTGGCGATCGAGATGACGAGCCGCAAGTTGGCTTCAACCATTTCTGTCTTGGCCTGGAGCGCCTTCTTGTTGAAATGCTGGAGCTGCTTGTACGCCTCCAGATAATCGTCACAGGGCATGCGTACAAATTCTTCGAGCGCATTGATTTTGCGCTCCTCGGAGGTGATGATCGTCTGTTGCTGGGTGGACTTGCGCTGAAGATTGAGATCCTGGATCATCTTCTGGCTCAATCTCAGTTTGTCGTGGATGTTGTCCGCGACCAGGGCCATCTCCTCGATCACCTTCTGCTTGTAGTAAAACTTCGAGTAGGTCTTTTGCAGCCGCTCGTCCGATTTCTTGAAGCCGTTGAAAGTCTTGTCGCGCTTGGCTTTGTTCGGAGCGGTTTGCCATTCGGCGTAGCGGTCGTCCACCTTCTGATCCAGCGTGCGAACATCCTTGAGGAGTTTGCGCAGGGCTTTGAGATGGTTTTCACGCCCCTCGATCTTCTTGTCGAGGATCACGCGATCAAATCGTTCCTTCGGCGGCTCCGAAATCAGCTTCTCGGCAAGAGCGATGTGTTCTTTGCCTGCGAAACCGAAACTGTAAATGATTCGTTTGACTTCGTTGTCGGCATCTTCAATCCGCTTGGAAATCTCAACTTCCTGCTCACGGGTGAGCAAGGGGACTTGTCCCATCTGCTTCAAGTACATCCGGACTGGATCGTCCAGGATGTCCAGGCGGCCCTTGTCCTCCGGTTCCTCCTCGGGTTCGGGCTGTTTGACACGATCCACCTCCGCTTGATCGACAATCTCAATCTCGAGATTGCGGAGCTTCATGAAAACCTCATCCAAGTCTTCCGGGGAAACGACATTCTCTGGCAGCGCGTCGTTGATGTCGCTGTAAGTGAGGTATCCTTGTTCCTGCGCCAGGCGGACCAGTTCCTTGATCTTTTCCGTCAGATCCACACCTGACTGGCTCTTGATGGTTTCAATGGTAAGCTGGCCGGTGGCGATGAGCGTTTTCTTATCGACGACACCGGAGGGAGCGGCGGCTTTGGGTTCAGTGGCAGCGGCTGCGATGGAGTGAGACTTTGGCACAACTTGGGACGAAGCGGGATGTTTGGCTTTGCGTGAAAATCGAGGAGTGGCCGTGCGCGCCTTGGCGATGGCCGAGGCGTTCGCGGACCGGGCACGACCGGATCTGGTAACCTGCTTCTTGACCTTCGATTTGATCATAGGGCAAAAAAATTAACGAGTTCCGGAGTCCGAAACGCGAAATTGTAGGCGAACTTTATGAATCACCTCCGGGTAGTCAAGCAGGACGAATATATTTTTAGTTCACGCCCCGCAGCACTGCACTTCTGCGACCGGGGATCTACTGTTCCGGCGCAAATGATGATGCCAATTCCGTCAGCTCTCCAAAATCCCCGCGACGCCAGTCAGAAAAAACACGAACTCAAAGAAGTCAGAGACAGCAAAGCGATCGACAGCAATATGCCAGTTTCTCGACGCATGATGCGGGAAACACCGGCCACTCACGGCAGGGCGCAAACGGCAAGGATGAGACATTCGATCTCGCAATAAAACCGGGTGTCCAAACGCGGATCAACGTCCCGCACAATAACGGACAGCCTCCGCGGATTCGGCGTCCGCTCCGGGATGGAGCACGTTTCTCAAAGGCCCGCGATCTTGTGGATGCGCTCGATGGATTCCTCCACCGGGATCGGGATCCCTGCACCCGGTTGTTTTGAATTTCCTCTGCTCGGCGTTCGATCTCTGCGCGCCAGGCCGCTTCGGTTCCGAGACAGCGGTGACGCTCAAATGGATTGCTGTCGAGTTGCACATGGGCACCTGGACGCTTATGGCCAACCGACTCTCCCATAACCCCGCGCCACTCGACTTCCAACTCGACCTGAACTTGTGCCCAAAGTAAGGAGCGACCCCTTTACGCCTCTGGTTGGCGAGCTGTTAGAACCTCTGGCGACCGTTCAAACCATTCGCCACAGAAGCGGCTTTTTATCGCAGCTTTTCTGATCGGCTCTTTGCAGTATGGATACTCTTTGTAGTCCTCGGAAGGCATTTGCGCCGTCTCCTCGTTCTAACTCAATTCTGAAACCGAAGCGGGAAGGCAGAGTTCATCGGCTTGATGTAGATCCTTCACGCCGCCGCCTTCAGCACCACTTCAGGATTGATGGCCGCCACGCGCAAGAGCACACGCGCTGCGCCGCTTGGCGTGCGTGTCCCCTGCTCCCAATGGTGCAAGGTGCGGACGCTGATCCCCAACAGTTCCGCAAACTGTGTCTGTGACAGGCCAAGCTTTTGCCGCGTCGCCGCAATGCTCTTGTCCCAGTCGGCCTTCTGCGCTCGCTGGAATGCCTTGGGATCAAGCGCGCGTCGCGTGAATCCACCCTTGCCGTCGGGCTCCACTTTCCACACGCGGGAGGGAGCCATTTCGCCGCGCTCAATCCGTTCTTTGTCGCGAAGCATTGCCTTGATCGTGCGTGGTTTCATGGAACAACCTTTCGTTTCAATTTTGCCAATTCGTCAGCGGCGAGGTTTTCTTTCTCATTCTTCGCGTAAACGTCGAGGAAGAGAATCTTCTCATCCGAAATCCACCAGAAATAGATGACTCTCACACCGCCGCTCTTGCCGTGGCCTTTGGCTGCCCATCGAACTTTCCGCAGGCCGCCGGAACCGGGAATCACCTTGCCCATGTCCGCCCTCGCCATCAGCCAGACTGCGAACCGGAAAAACTCATGCTCATCCATTAGTCCGCGGCGATTAGTCCGCGGCGACGCTTCTCAAAGTCACCATCCTCGATGAATATCACCGCCGCACCATACGCCTTTGGAGTATCGAGTCAAAAGATTTGCCAGAGATTGCAAACGGGTCGCGCCTTACTTTTGACACAAGATCAGGTCGGGTTAGTTGTCGAGTTGCTCGTGGTCATGGGTTGCCGGGTTGTCACGGGTTGAGGAGGATGGGATGGCTGGCTGGCTGGGGCATCGAGACATCGCAGATTGGTTCCCGCCGGTCACTCCAGTTCCTGACATGGTAAATCGCCCCGGGATATTCGATGCGCAATTGGCGCGGCATGACATCCCTTTGCCGCCGCGCCGGATTTGTGTCAAAAGCAAGGGGCGACCCCTTTATGAGTCCGCGTTGAGTTTGCACTTGCAGGATACCGTGGAAAATGCGAATCAAAAAACAACCAATCAATCTACCGATGAGAGCTCGAACTATACTCCTCTTGTGCCTGGCCGCGTTTAGCGCCATGGCGGTGATCACCCTGGCCCAGAAACCGGTCCCGTTGCGCACACTGCCATTCAGCCCAGCTCGAAAGGCGGGGCCGACGCTCTACGTCAGCGGGCAGGTTCCGCGCACCGCCGACGGGCAGGACGTGCGTGAATCCGTTGAAGCGGAGACGCGCCAGGTGATGGAGAACATCGGTCGCGTGCTGAAGGAAAACGGCTACGGCTTCGATGATGTCGTGAACGCGACGGTCTATCTCAAGGACATTCAGGATTACCCGGAGATGAACAAGGTGTACGCCTCCTATTTTAAGAATGGCTTCCCGGCGCGCGCGACGGTTGGCGGCGTGGAGATCGTTTTTGGATTCAAGGTCGAGATCAGTTGCGTGGCCTACAAAGTTGAAAAGTGAATGCCATGCCCAACCCTGAGCGATCAGCGCCAAACCATTCTCGTGACAGCGGAAGCCTGACCACGTCGCTGACCAGTCGGCGCACAGTGATCCGGCAACTGGCGCTCGCCGGCGCGCTGGTGGGCATCCCGTGGCGGCGTGCCCTCGCGGAACCGGCCGTTTTCCCGGAACGCGAACTTCTCCAAACGAATCCCGACCGCTTCTGGTCGCGCCTTCGCAGCGAACAGTTCCTCGTTCCCGAGTGGCGGTCATTCCTCAACCCGGCGAGCCTCGGAGTGATGCCGCGTCCTGTCCTCAAGGCGGTCGTGGATTCGCTGACGCGCGGCGCCGAGTACGCCACGGACGACGTGCAACGCTGGGGTTACGAGACGCTCGACCCGGAACGGACGGAGATGGCGGACTTCCTCGGCTGCCGGAAAGATGAACTCGCGTTCACACACAACTGCACCGAGGCCATGAGCACCATCGCCAACGGACTCGATCTGCGGCCCGGTGATGAAGTCCTGCTCACGAATCAGGAACATGGCAGCGGCATCGCCAGTTGGAAGCTGAAGGCGGCGCGGTACGGCACCACGGTCCGCGAGGTGGAGATTCCCGTCACACCGAAGCAGCCGGAGGAACTCACAGATCCCCTGATCTCAGCCATCGGTCCCAGGACGCGCGTGCTCAGTTTCAGCGGCATCACCAGCCCCACCGGCTTGATTCTGCCCGTGCGGCAGATTTGCCAGGCCGCGCGCGAAAAGGGCGTGATCACCGTGCTCGATGGCGCGCACATGGACGGCCAGGTTTCCGTCAACCTCCACGATCTCGGTTGCGATTACTTCACCGGCAGCCCGCACAAATGGCTCTTCGCTCCGCCGGGATGCGGGTTGCTCTACGGACGCGGAGACGGGCTGGATCGTCTCTGGCCGCTCTGCGTCTCGTCGGGTTGGGACAACAAGGAAAGCCTCCGCTCGGCCAGGTTCATGATGATCGGCACCAACAACCGCTCGACCATCGACGGCATGATCGCGGGCGTCCGTTTTCTGAAGGAACTGGGCGAGGAGGTCGTTTACCAGCGGATGCACCACCTGGCGCGGCTCGTAATGAAGGAAGCGCAGCGGCGCAGCTACCTCGAACTTGTCACGCCCGATGACTCGCGGTTTTTTCAGGCAATGGTTTCCATCCGCTTCAAGTCGGACAAGCTCGACGCGCTCTGGCCGGCGCTGAAGGAAGGCAAGGTCAACGTCATCGGCGGGCAGCGGAGCCGGCTGTCGCTGCACATTCACACCCGCCCTTCGGACATCAAGAAATTCTTCCAGGTTTGTGATCGCGTGCTTGCCGGTTGACCGCAGGCGATTTAATTCAGACCGCAGTATACAGCCCTCTGGAGGGGAAAAGGAAAAAGGCGGGCAAGTACAAATCCATTGATTTTCCGAGAAACGGTGCCTTGGGACATTGAGTCGAACGCGAGGGCGTGGAGGAGCGACCGCTTTACGCGCCTCCGCTCTACTCGACCAGTTGGTCAGCCTTTCCGTTGCCATAGGTTTTGCGATTCGACGCGCAGGGCACGATTGAATTTGCTCGAACAATTCTCCCAGGCAATGTAGGTGGTGAGTTCCACAATTTCGTCATCGGAGAAATTCTTTTGGACCTCGGCGAAAAGCGAGTCGCCCACGTCTTGATCGGAATACGTGATGGCATCTGCGTAACGGAGAGCGATACGTTCCTTCTCGTCGAAGAGGGGGCTCGTTTGGTAGTCTGGAAGGGAGAGAAGTTTTTGATCTTCGAGGCCGACGGCGCTGCCCACGGCAGCGTTGATGTCCTGTCAGAACAAGCAGCCGTTGATGGAGGCGACCCTGCGGCAGACGAGGCTGGTCAAGGTTTTGGGAAGCAGCCCAGATTCGCCGAGGGCGTCCCACATGGCGCGGACGCTGAGAAGGATGGACGGCCGGCGGGCGTAAAGCAGATAGGGTTTGAGGAACGCGCCCCAGGTTTGCTTCTGACGCAGGAAGACATCGGAGACGGGAGGTGCCGCCTGTTGAGGATTGACACCGGCTATTCTGGACACGGTCGGTTAATACAATGGAGGTGCCGGCAAAGTCAATTTGCGAATGCCCCAGGCCCCAACACGCGTGCGTTACTGATAGGAATTCTTGACGCTGCATGGTTCGGGGGAATTGCTTTTGCGTCGGGTTCATTCACGGTGAACTTACGCTACCATCGGCGGGTGCCAGGCATTATTGGGCCGCGTTTGGCCGCCTGGAAAAACACAACACAAATCGCACGATTATGAAGTCGCTGAACCGTGGATTGTAAAGGGGTTGCTCCTTACTTTTGACACAAGATCAGGTCGGGTTGGTTGTCCGGTTGCGCGTGGTTATAATTGCCGGGTTGTCACGGGTTGAGGCGGATGGGCTGGCTGGCTGGGGCATCGAGACATCGAAGATTAGTTCCCGCCGGTCATACCAGTTCCTGTCATGCTAAATCGCCCCGGGATATGCGATGCGCAATTGGCGTGGCATGACATCCCTTTGCCGCCGCGCCGGATTTGTGTCAAAAGTAAGGAGCGACCCCGGAGCCTCGCCCTCCCGCGGGATGCTCCCCGTTACCAGACAAGATGAAAGAGGCTGGAGGGAAACTCCAGCCTCTTTGCGCAAGCAATCTGTTATTCTGCCCCAACTTTACTATTTGGCTCGATAGAACCGCTGGGCTTGATCCGCCGTGACTGGGAAGGGACTGGTGGCTCCCGGAACTGCGGTGTATCCGGTGGTGACATCCGCGGAGGATACCAAAGTTCCCGTGTAAGTGATGATGATCTTGGCCCCATCCCGGCTGACGGCGATGGCCGGAGCCGTTGCGGAACCGGAAGACACTGCATCGACCACGAGGTCGTCGACATAGAGCAGTGAACCCGCCGGGTTGGACACAACGCCATCGGCATTGGGCTCACCACTGGTATTGCGCACCCACCCGACGCGAACATCCAACGTGGCAGCGCCAGCGGGCGGGCTCA
>SIBF01000142.1 GCA_009695275.1 Pedosphaera sp.
AACCGCCGCTTCTACCCGTTCAACGCGTTCCGCTCCCTGCTTGGAATCGCAGGAGATGTAGCGGCTCCAACCTACGCTGGACTTTATTCTGGCGAATGGACGCACCCTAGCTGTTGCGGGTGAGGGTAACAACCGGATAGGCATGCTTTATTGCTGCCACTCAATTTCCCGATCCACAGACGGCTGGAGGGCAGTGTGAAAACGGAGCGCGGGTCTGTGACCCGCAGCAGCCTCATTTACAACTCTGCGCACTGCGGCTCACAGAGCCACGCTCCTCAAATCAGGACAGTAACGGTCGGAGGAGTTTCTTGACGACTTCTGAGCGCGGGGTAATGGTCCGCTTAATAAATCCACGTAACCTGCGCGCGCACCGCCGGGTCATAATCGTCGATCCCAACGAACAAACCCCATTATGAAATCAACAACTCATCAAATCGCACTGACACTCCTGGCGCTGGCGCTGGCCCTCCCAGACGCAAACGCTGTCAATTGGACGGACGGAATGAAGGAAGGCAAACCTGTAATCAAGTCCATGGGACAATTGGCCTTCGGTCCGGACGGCATCCTCTTCGTAGCGGATTCCAAGGCGGCGGCCGTCATCGCGATCGCTACCGGCGACACCAAACCGGCGGTGGGCGACAAGACGCTCAAGGTGGAGGGTATCAACCAAAAGATCGCCGGTCTCCTGGGCACGGCGGCGGAGCAAATCCTCATCGACGACGTGGTCGTGAATCCGATTTCACGAAACGTCTATGTGGCCGTGTCGCGCGGGCGCGGGCCAGAGGCGATTCCGGTGCTCCTGCGCGTGAAGACGGACGGTGCGCTGGAAATGGTTTCGCTCGACAAGGTGAAGTTCTCGCGGGGCGAACTGCCAGACGCGCCGGTTGACGGTGTCGTCAGCCAGGGCAATCGCCAGAAAAATCCCCGTCAGGAAGCAATCACAGACGTCGCTTTCTTCCAGGATCGCGTGCTCATTGCCGGGCTGTCGAATGAGGAGTTCGCCTCGACGCTGCGGGCCATTCCTTTCCCCTTCAAGACGGTGGCCAACGGCACCAGCGTGGAGATGTACCATGGGGCGCATGGCCAATTCGAGACTCGATCTCCCGTTCGCACATTTGTTCCGTTCAAGGTGGGCAATGAGCCGCAATTGATCGCCGCTTACACCTGCACGCCGCTCGTGCAATTCCCTCTGAGCGACTTGAAACCCGGCGCGAAAGTCAAAGGCAAGACCATCGCCGAACTGGGGAACATGAATCGTCCGCTCGACATGATCGTTTATCAAAAGGACGGCAAAGATTTCCTCCTGCTGGCCAACAGCGCCCGTGGTGTGATGAAGATCAGCACGGATAAAATCGAGAGTGCCGAGAGCATCACAACCCCCGTCAAAGGCGGCGGTAAACAGGGGTTGACCTACGAAACCATCGATGGCTGGAAGGGCATCGAGCATCTCGATCGTTACGACGACAAGAACGCGCTTGTGTTGCGCAAGGGCGAGGCCGGTGCGGTGAGTCTCGAATCGTTGCCGCTGCCGTGAACGGCCGCGAGGCCACCACGAGCGCCGGCATCCGGCCGACGCGGTTCGCTCTGAGCAAGCGTTCGCCATTCAGACTGCATGCCGTGATTACCAGAGTTGTGTTCGCGGCTTTGCTGCTCGCCGCGTTACTCACAACTCCCGGTCAACTCGCGGCGGCGGCTTCGGCGGACGCCGTTTCACAACCCAACTTCAAACTGCGCTGGGTTTCCAAGGCGACGAATTCCGGCGCATGGACTTTGGAAGCGACCGGAGCTGACGGAAAGGCGCTGGCCGGATTGCAGGCTGCAAACTGGGTGGAGGCCGAGTGGCAGAAGCTTCTCGCCGTCCACGCCGAGCAAGGCGACCCGCTGGGGAGCATTGGGATGCCGTCCATGCTCGGAACTTATCGCGTCCGCAGCGGTGCCATTCAGTTTGAGCCGCAGTTCCCGCTCGAGCCCGGAGTCCGCTACGTCGCGACCTTTTATCCGGCGCGATTCCCCGGCGCGGGCGGAGGCCAGCCCATCACCACGACGTTCGTGTTACCGCGTCGCTCCACGATCTCAACTACGGTCGTCACACAGATTTATCCCACGTCAACAATGCTGCCGGAAAACTTGCTCAAGTTTTACATCCACTTCTCCGCGCCTATGAATCGAGGGCACATTTATGATCACATTCACTTGCTGAACTCCGCCGGGAATGACGTGGCAATGCCATTCCTGGAAATCGACGAGGAGCTTTGGAACCCCGACATGACTCGCTTGACGCTCTTCATTGATCCGGGCCGAATCAAGCGTGGTGTCACACCGCTCGAAGAAATTGGCCCCGCGCTGGAGCAGGGCAAACAATTCACGCTCACGATTGCGCGCGAATGGACCGATGCCAGCGGCGCGCCGCTAAAGGAGAATTTCACCAAGCGCTTTGACGTCGGACCGCCGGACCGGGTGCCAATCGATCCCTCAGCCTGGAAGATCCAGCCGCCCGCCGCTGGTGTGCGTGCGCCGCTGGTGATTACTTTCGCCAAGCCGCTGGATCACGCGCTCGCGCAACGGGTCATTCATGTCGCCAACTCCGACGGTCAGCCGGTCGCAGGAGAATGTTCTTTGGATGACCAGGAGCGTCGATGGAGATTCACCCCGGCAAGCCCGTGGCATCGCGGATCTCACGCCGTGCTGGTGGAATCAACAATTGAAGATCTGGCGGGGAACAATATCGGCAAGCCGTTCGATGTGGACCTGTTTGAAAAGGTTGAGCCAAGGCTCGAGCACGCCACAATCAGGATCTCGTTCGAGGTTCCCTGAAAAAAGGGAAAATTCCTCGCGGCGCGTCTGTCTGGCAATATAGTTGAGGCATGACGCACGTAGGCATCGGCTATGATGTTCACCAACTTGTCGAGGGGCGAAAGCTCATTCTCGGCGGAGTGGAGATTCCTCACTCGAAAGGTTTGGACGGGCATTCGGATGCTGATGTCCTCATGCACGCGATCTGCGATGCGCTGCTCGGCGCCCTGGGTGAGAGCGACATTGGCCACTACTTCCCCAACACCGACCCGCGCTGGCGTGGCGCTCCGAGCAAGGTCTTCCTGCACGAAGCCGCCAAGCAGATTGAATTTCGCGCCGGGAAAATCATCAATATTGACTCGTCGCTCATCGCCCAGGAGCCGAAAATTGCCCCGCACATTCAACGCATGAAAGAGCATATCGCCGGAGCCTTGAACATCAGTATCCAGCGGGTGGGCATCAAAGCCACGACGAACGAGCGCATGGGCTTCATCGGGCGTGAAGAAGGAATCGCCGCGATGGCGGTGGCAAGCGTGGAACTTCCGGAGTAATCGCATGGGTGCCAAAGCTGAGATCAGTTGGAAGGGACGGACCGCCGAAGGGTTGAAGCGGGAGGTTTATGCCCAACACGTGGGAAAACGATGGCTCTTTTACGAGCGCGAGAAACGCTTCGATGTCTGGCGGGAAGTGACACAGCCCCCGCTGGAAGACTGGATCGAGCTGCTTGACGCCGTGCGCCGGCGCATCAACCGGCGCCTGCTGCGCCCTGAGGAGGAGAAAAACATCGTCAATGCCATCCGGGAACGGTTTCCCGAAGCTGAATTATGAAAGGCGCGCCACTGATCCTGATTACTCCGAGCACTGATCGGAAAGGAGTGGAGTTTCATGATTACTCGCTCAGCCTTTCCGATGCCTACCCGCATGCGATCCAGGCAGCGGGAGGCATTCCGTGGATTTTGGCGGGAACACCAACGCGCGAGGTCATTGCCGAGTCTGTGCGGCGCGCGGATGGCGTTTTGCTGACCGGTGGAGATGATGTTCATCCGGATTTATACGCGCCAAAGATGCCGGAGAAGCTCCGCAAGACCGTTTCGGAGGCGGACCCGGCCCGCGATTGGGCGGAGCTGGTCGTTATCGAAGAGGTCTTCAAGCAACGAAAGCCCATGCTGGCCATCTGCCGGGGGCAACAGATTTTGAATGTGGCGTTTGGGGGAGACCTGATCGTCGATATTCCTTCCCAAGTGCCTGGAGCACTCGGGCATAAACGCATCGATTTGAAAAGTAAAGTGGTGCATGACGTCGCTCTGGAGGCGGACTCGTTGCTCGCGCGGCTGTTTGGAAGGAGAAGCATTGGGGTCAACAGCACGCATCACCAGGCGGTGGGCCGCATTGCCAAGCCATTCCACGCCACGGCGATCAGCTCTGACCGCATAGTTGAGGCGTTGGAATTAAACTTGGCAGAGGGCGCATTATTGCCCTATCTATTGGCCGTTCAATTTCACCCGGAGCGCCTGTTGGATGGCCACCCGGAGTTTTTGGCGCTGTTCCGCAGTTTCATCGGGGCCAGCGCTGCCCAAGGTAACAAACCAGTATGAGTGCAAGAGTAATGGTGGTGGATGACGATGGGGATATACGTTCGCTCCTCAACGCGGTCTTGGTAAAGGCGGGCTACGAAGTGATTGAGGTCGCCGATGCCAACGCCCTGCAGGATGCGTACAACGGTCCTCAGCCGGAGGTCATGCTCCTGGACCTCAAGCTTCCCGACGCCGAAGGCCTGGATCTGCTTCCCCAAGTCAAGAAGCAGTGGCCGCAGACCGAGGTGATCATCCTTACAGGTAATGCCACCATTGACGCCGCAGTCTCCGCCACCAAGCTGGGTGCCTACGATTTTCAACAGAAGCCGTTTAATCACAAGTCTCTCATCCTGCAGATCGAGCGCGCGTTGGAGCACAAACAGCTCACGGAGCAGACGAGTTCACTGAGGCAGGCGCTTTCAACGATGAGCGGCGGTCATGCCCCGATCTTTCAGAGCCCCACGATGAAAACCGTGGTGCGCACGGTTGAACGCGTGGCTCCCAGCGATGTCTCCATTTTGATCACGGGCGAGAGCGGGACCGGCAAGGAAGTGGTTTCGGACCTGATCCACGCCTTGAGTCCGCGCTCCAAGGGGCCGTTCATCAAGGTGAATTGCGCCGCGCTGCCACGGGAGCTGATCGAGAGTGAGTTGTTCGGATCTGTGAAAGGCGCATTCACCGGAGCACAAAGCGATCGTGAAGGTCTTTTCCGGCAGGCGCAGGGCGGCACATTGTTGCTGGATGAGCTGGCGGAAATGCCGGTGGATACCCAGAGCAAGCTGCTGCGTGTCCTGCAAGAAAAGGAAGTCCGTCCGGTGGGCGGACGCAGCAGTTACAAGATCGATTGCCGGCTCATCGCGGCGACCAATCAGGTCGTCGAAGAAGCGATCAAGGCTGGCAAGCTGCGCGAGGATCTTTACTACCGCATCAGCGCGATTTCCATTTCGTTGCCGCCCTTGCGGGAGCGTCGCGAGGATATCCTCCCGCTGGCCAACAGTTTCTTGAAACGGTTTTCAGCTCAAGCCGGGCGGGTGATCAATGGTTACACGACCACTGCCGCGGATGCGATGCGCAAACACGACTGGCCCGGCAATGTCCGCCAGCTTCAGAACCAGGTGCAACGCGCCGTCCTCATGTGCGAAGGCCAGCTCGTTGATCTTCCCGATCTCTCCATCAACAACCCCGCCGCAACGCAGGATGATCAGGATCTGACTCTTCTTGAAGGCATGGAACGGAACACAATTGTCCAGCTCCTCAAGGAAACCGGCGGCAACAAATTGGAAACCGCCCGCCGCCT
Source organism: Pedosphaera sp. (assembly GCA_009695275.1). Classification (GTDB taxonomy): domain Bacteria; phylum Verrucomicrobiota; class Verrucomicrobiia; order Limisphaerales; family F1-12-MAGs170; genus F1-120-MAGs170. Next base: position 5,665 of record SIBF01000142.1, read on the forward strand.
TGGGATTGGCCGCCAGACCCTGTACAACAAGATCAAAGGCTACAACATCGAGGTGTAGGGGCTCGGAGTATCTGATGTCACCCCGAAGCCCTGGCCAGTCGGTCTCTGATTGCCCGCCAGGGCGGCGTTTGCGGAACGTCTTCCACAACGATTAATTCCGCGCCTGCGTCATCGCATCGATGCAGCTCGGAATAGATGGCACGGGCAAAAGCATCCGGATCGTTTGGGATCACCGCGACCTGATCGAATCTGCCAGACAATGGCACTTGTGAGTGTGCGATGATGGAAACTCCGCGCGGGGATGTTGGCCAAATCTTCAGGAGCAACGCTTCAAGTTCCGCCTCGCTGGACCAGCGGCAAACCATCAGACGCGCTTTCGGGGCATAGTGCTTAAGCAGAAGCCCTGGACTCTTGAGTGGGCTTTCGGGATCGGCGGCGCCCGATGCCAGATTCCCCACCACGGCGACCAGCGATTCCTCGTGGATCATGCCAGGCCTTAGAACCCGCGGAGTTTCGAGTGTCAGATCCAGCACGGTGGATTCAATCCCCACTTGAGACTGCCCTCCATCCACGATCAACGGGATGGCCAAACCAAGACTTCGCTCCACGTGGATCGCGTTTGTCGGGGACAACTCATTGGAGCGATTCGCGCTTGGGGCCGCGAGCGGAAATCCACACGCTTGGATCAACGTCCTGATAAACGGATGACTCGGCAACCGGACTCCAACGGTGCTTCCACCGGCTGTCACAACGTCAGGGATCAACGGGGAGCGCGGAAGCACCAAAGTCAGCGGGCCCGGCCAGAAAGCCGCCGCCAGGCGATCAGCCAGCGCCGGCCAGCTCGACACACATCGCCGCGCCATCTGGACGTCGCTTACGTGGACAATCAGCGGGTTGTGCGCTGGGCGGCCCTTGACGGTGAAGATCCGGCTGACGGCTGACGGATCAAGGGCATTGGCCGCGAGCCCATAGACTGTCTCCGTCGGCACCGCGACCAGGTCTCCCGCTCGCAGAATACGCGCCGCCTCCTCGACCGCTTCCTGGAAGAGCGCGGGGCTGTGCGTTTGTAGAACCCTGGCGGTAATGCGGTCCTTCATTTGATGCCGCGCATGCTGCCGGCTCGGATGGCGGGGATCAACAGGCGAACTTTGAGATGATCGCTCGATTCCAGATGTCTCCAGCCGAAGCAATCAGCGCCGGATTTGCGCCGAAATGATTCCCCAAACCATGCCGGATGCCAGGCCGATGGTGTGAGCGCCGTTTGCAATCGCCATCGCGCCAGTGAAGCCGAAGCAAAGCCAGATCAACATCATCACGACCGTTGTCGGGTGCAGGAAAAGCCCTGAATCAGGATCGAACTTGCCCCTCATCCAGATGTAGCCAAGGAGTCCGTAAACCACGCCGGACATGCCGCCAAACGCCGGTCCTGCGAGATAGTATTGCCCAAGGTTCGAGATAACACCGGTACCCGCGACAAGGGCCAGCAGGTAGTTTCGCCCCAGCCTCATCTCAATGAGCGTTCCCAGATCTTTCAGCCAAAGCATGTTGAAAAATATGTGAAGGATATGGAAGTGAAGGAAGATGGGAGTGATAAGCCTCCAGATTTCGCCATGCCGGATTTCAACAAGTCCATCCCTCAGCCGGTCCATCGGAGTGTTGCCGATCAGAAACTTGCTAATGTGCAACGCCCGCTGAAGGGATGGCTTGATGCTGGGCACTTGGGACAGCAACCACACTCCCACGGAAATACCCACCAGCACAGCAGTGGTCACGGTCATCCCCAGGATCAATTGCCGATGAAACAAATCGTCGGCGTCGAAAGTTCTTTTGGCAGCCTGTTTCTCGACGTTCTTCTGCTCGCGAAGCCTTCGTTTCGCCTCCGTGCTGGCGTCATCAAAGACTCGGGCCTTTGGCGTTGCCAGGAACTGCTGGAGAAATCCCTGGGCTCGCGGAATTTCATCCTCCTGATGGACCCACACAACCCACCGGCCGTCACGCTCGGGCTCGACCATGCTCTCGATACCCTGCACGGAAAGATAATCGCTGAATTTCAGCGCTTCGCTTTCACCCGGCACATGTCCAATTGTTCGCATATTTACAGGGCTAGCGGTACCGGTTACTTGCGGGTGGTGCAACTCAAAATCAAACTTTGAGTCAACGCGCAAATGAAACGACGACACGCCGTGGTCCAGGCCCGGTGAATTTAGAGAACGATCGACGCCGGCGCGTTTCCCAGCGGTGTTTCATGCAAAACCATCGCACGCTTTCCTTTCGTCCGGCCTCGACTACATTGATCCCAGAACAACCAAAAGAGCAGAGACGTATGATTGAGCACACATTGACCGAGATGGAAAAGCGATTGAGTCAATCCGAGTCAATCCAGCCCGCAACGCGCCAGGAGTTGCTTGGTCTGATTCAGACACTCCGGCAGGAGATCAATTCCCTGGCGGAAACTCACGCGGAGGACGCGCAGAGCATCGCGGGATTCACGACAGTGACAGCTCACGAAGCGACGCGTGAAGCGAAGAACCCCGCTCTCCTGAAGCTTTCAGTGGATGGCCTCGAGTCCTCCGTCAGCGGGTTTGAGAAATCCCACCCGCGGCTCGTTGATGCGGTCAATCGCATCTGCACCACACTGTCGAACCTGGGAATTTAGCGCCGTGACAGACTGAATTGCGCTTCCGCTTCGGAGATGAATGCGCGCAATCGTCCGTTTATCAGCGCCGGATATTGAAGCGGCAACCCGTGCGAGGCGGCGTGGATTTCCTCGAATGTCGCCCCGTGAATGAGTTCCGCCAGCCTTTGACCGTACTGGGGCGGAGCAATGCGGTCATGCTCGGCGCTGATTACCTGCGTCGGGATGCCCGCCAGCTTTCCAAGCGCGCCGGAGCAATCGTGCCGAGCGAGAGCCCGCACCTGCTTCATGATGATCGGCGGTGAGTCCGCGAGATCCCGGCCAACGATGGCACTGGTGCATGATGCCAGCGTGTCGGCATCACTGAACTGCTCGAAATCCCGCGGGTATAGCATTTCGAGAAATGCCCTGCTGCGCATCCGGCGTGTCCCGATACGGGTTCGTAAGGTCATCCAAAGCACCCAAGGTGTAAGGCGAGCGCCGTCCTTGGCCCGGGCAAAGGTGCAGAGCAACGACAGGCTGCGGACCCGATCCGGAACATCGAGTGCCAGTTGCTGTGCGATCACCCCGCCCATGGAATGCCCTGCCACGTGCGCCGACTTCCAGCCAGCCGCGTCCATCAATGCGCGCGCATCCTCCGCCATGGCTTCAATGGTGACCGGGCCGCGGCAGGGGATGCTCCGGCCAATTCCACGATTGTCGAAGGTCAGCATCTGAAAACTGCCGGCCAAGCCCTCTATTTGCGGCCGCCACCCACCGCCAACAACACCGACGCCCTGGATCAGCAGCAACGGAATTCCGCCGCCCGTCAGCTCGTAATGCAGTTCGCAGTCGGCTCTCGCGATTGAAGCCATTGGAGAAATCATCGGCAATTACCCGGACTCCGGCAAGACCGCAACTCACCAATCCGTAGGCTCGTAGTCCTTGAGGAACTTTCCCCAAACATGCTCGCCGGTGTTGAAGCCAGCAATGACCGGATCAACGATTCGCGCCGCGCCATCCACGATGTCCAGCGGCGGATGGAAACGGTGTTCCTGCTGTTTGCGCGTGGCAATCTGTACCGGATCCTCGTCCGTCACCCAACCGGTGTCCACCGCGTTCATGTGGATGCCGTCCGCATGGTAATCCGCCGCCGAAGTCCGTGTCATCATGTTCAGCGCCGCCTTCGCCATGTTTGTGTGCGGGTGCCGCGTCGTTTTGAACTTCCGGTAAAACTGCCCCTCCACCGCGGAGACGTTGACGATGTGCTTGTCGCGTTCTGGCGCTCGGAGCATCAGCGGTTTTAACCGGGCGTTGAGGATGAAGGGAGCGATGGCGTTGACAAGATGCACTTCGAGCAATTCGACCGAGGGGACTTCCGCCATCATCAGTCGCCAGGAATTACGCTCCCGCAAGTCCACCTGCTGCAAATCCTGGTCAAGCCTGCCTTCAGGAAATAGGTCTCCCTGCGCCGCGAGTTCATCTGGCAACAGCGGCACCTGTGAAAGCTCCGCCGCATGCGTCAGTCCCGCGACCTCGGACATGCGCCGTTGCGCCACCGCAGCGTCACCCTCCGGCAGGAGATGATAGCCGCGCAAGCCTTCATAAGCGCCGAGCAGTTTGCGTGCATTCTCCGGCAGCGTGTTCGTGGAAGCAGTCTCGGCGGCCATCATGTGCTGATAGAAATCAGGCGGGCGGCGCACTGTCTGGCAGGCATTGTTGATGATAAAATCAAGGCGTGAATGAGTCGTCAGCAGGTGCTTGCAAAACGCCTCGACGCTCGGTGTGTGCCGCAAATCCAGCCCGAAGATTTCCAGCCGTTGCTCCCAGTCCTTGAAATCAGGTTCAGCCGCGTAACGCGCCGCGGAGTCGCGCGGAAAGCGTGTGGTGACGATGAGATGCGCGCCCGCCCGGAGCAGTTTGATCCCCGCCTGATAGCCAATCTTCACGCGTCCGCCCGTGAGCAACGCCACGCGACCCCGCAAGTCCGTCGATTCCGTACGCTTTCTAAAATTCAATTCCGCGCACACCGGGCAGAGCTGGTCGTAAAAGTGATGGATGGTCGAGTAATCCTGTTTGCAGATGTAGCAATTCTGCGGCTCGACCACTTCACGAAACTCGGCCTCACCCTCTACTTCGAGCTGTTTGAAGTCTTCCGGCGGGAAAACATTGGGCGTGGTGAATACTTTTTCACGCCGAAGTTTTCGGATGCCTGTCTCGTTGAGCCTGGACTGATCTCGCTGGAGTTTCTCCGCCTTCCGCTGCTTGACCCGTGCCTTCACCAAACGCCGGCGTTCATTCACATCGGGGCAGTAGATCGCACCCGCCGCGGTCAACAAACGCGTTCTTTCATCGATGGAAAGTTGAGCCAGCAACGCTCGATTGCCAGCCACTTTCTCCAGCAATTTGGTGGCGGCGTTCAACTGGTCCGCCACCGTTCCCGGGCATTCCGGTTTAACATCAGCGACGGAAGGTTTGATCAATTCAGCGGACATATCATGACAGCAGCACACGCACGCCGGAGACGGTTCCGGTTTGCCATGAGTTGTGCAAGCACTGGTTGTTGAAGTGCGAATCGTCCTTCATCCAAAGCACAGCGTGGTAATCCCGTTCCGGGCAATCAGCGCTGGAAGAATTTCCACCAACGGGCACGCGGGGGCTGAAAGCGCTGCGTGGCTGCGATACGGAACTCTTGAAGCACCTTGCGTCTCGCCCAGAACGCGATGGCCAGGTCATTGATCACTCCAAGCGTGAACCAGATGAGGATGAACATCCAAAACCGAAAGTCATTCAGCCATACCGGCCTGGCGATTGCGCCGGCACTGAACCCCAACATCAGAATCAGCCACGGCAGGAATACAACTGCCATCAATGCATAGCCAGGCGCGTGAGCCGGGAGGCGCGTGTTGAGGGCCGTCCACATGCCAAGACAGCCGAGCGCGAAAAGATCCGCGACAAGAATGATGGTGACTGCCACGAACAAGAGCATGGAGTATTGAGCCTGCGAGAGGTCTTTTGGAAAGATGCTGTTGCTGCCATTTTCCCCGGCGGAAAGCAGCCCGATAACCGCAATCTGCCCAAGCACCGTCACAAGCACCGGGCCTGTGAAGTGCCGCAGCAACGCCAACCACTGCCCTCGGACGATTTCCGTGACCTGAAGCGGTGTTGATAGGATGAGTTCGAGTGTTCCAGCGTGTCGTTCCTCTGCCAGGCCACGTGCGGCCACCGAAGAAAATTCCAGCTTCAGAATCGTATGAAATATGACCAGCGTGATGAGGCATGTCGGAATGAGCTCCAGATCCGGTCGAAGCGAAATCCAAAGCCCTGCCATGGTTGCGACAACACCCGCCAACAGCAGCCAGGTACCCGCAGGGCGCAGCCGGTCGCGTGACGCCAGCCAAAGGAACGCATTCCTTGCGAGCAATCGAGTTCGCACATTGCTCCGTGTGACGGGATCCCCGTATGTTCGCTCGGCAAACCATGCTCTCCAGCGAGTGGCAGGTTTGACGATAGGTTTGTCCTGCCACGATTTCGGAATGATCCAGCATGCCAGCCCAAAGAACATCCAACCGATGCCATGCGTGATCAGCAACGACTGCCAGTAGCGCGCATTTGCGCCCAGTCCAAAGACCGAGTTCATTGATGTTGCCGGGCTCAACAACGAAAGAAATTCGGCCAATTCAACATAAAGGCCCTTCCTCCGCATTGACTCGCTGAGTCCTTGCAGACCGAGCCAGAAGAAGATGACCAAAAGGCTGGTGGCGTTTGACGCCCGCTTTTGTTCCCGGCTGATCGACGAGATGAACAGTCCTGCTGTCAGGGAGAAGAAGAGCGTGTTGAGGAGCGCCAGCGCCAGTTGCCACACCTGGCTGCCCTGGACACCGCCGACAATCAACGAGAGCGCCAGCGCCGGGAAGATCGCCAGCACGCCATAAAAGGAGTTCAGCGACGTTGCCAGAAGCTTGCCGATCACAATGTCGTACCCGCGCAAGTCCGTGAGGAAGAGCAATCCAAGAGTGCCTTCACGTTTCTCCTCGCTCAGGCAGTCAGCCGTATTTGCCATCCCGGCAAAAAGACACATGACAAAGAAGAGATTTCCAATCGCTGCGAATGTTTGCGCCCCAGCCGTTCCACCACCTCGTAACTGATTGAAAGCCCAATATGTCCATCCACACATGAAGAGGGCTACAAGCCCGTTCATCCACCGGGCACGGTGGGTTTTTGGACGACGCGAGACGACGCGCAGTTCCCGCCCGGCAATGGGCAGCGCCTTCATGAATTCCGCTTGCCGCGGGCAGGCCAGCTTGTCGTGGTGTTTCCACGAGGACCGCTCTGCTTGACCCGATCATCACTCACCTGCTCGAAGCGTCGCAGCACGGAGGTTCGAAAGTGATTCAAAAGCCTGGGTCTTGCCCACGCTAACAGCGCGAGGTTCGTCAACATGCCAACGAGGAACCAGAGCAGTACACGTTCGTCGAATAGAATATCCCAGCGCGGGCTCGCCCGGCGTTCCGCAATATAAGCCTTGGTCGTGAAAATGATCTGCAGCGTCCAGGGCATCGCCAGCATCAGGCTCGAGAGAATGGCCGTGCGATGCCGCAACTTTTCAGTGATGAAACCAATCCAGACCGCAGCCCAGCTCGCGAGGAGAATGGTATTGTAGATCGGCCCGGCTGCGTAGAAGGCTCCGTCGCGCACGGTGGGATAACTCTCCGCAATTCCCAGCGCTGTGACGAACAGCACCCAGGGCACGCAGAATACCAGCGCTCCGGCGAGCAGGATCACCTGGTTCAATGTCCGCGCGAAAGTGCTCAGCCACATCGACACCCACATGACCACAAGCATATCCGCCAGAAGCATGGCTTGAACGAGGAGAAGCGTGGAAAGCGAATAGTGCCCGGCCAGCGCGATCAATTCCAGGCCACAAAGCGCAAATAGTGGCCATCCAAATTGGTGGCGTAGCGCCAGGGCCTGTCCTTCCACCATTCGCCTGATCTCCAGCGGAGTGGACAACAGCAGCTCGAGCGCGCCGCTACGCTGATCCTCGACGAGGCGATGTGACGATTCCGCGATCACCCAGATTTTCAGAAAGCCATGGATGATCACCATCGTTGGCACCAGAGGGATTAAATCAAAAACGATGTCATGATCTTGAAAGAAACGCCACGCCCCGATCGCGACCATCGACACGACAAACAGCCAGGCGTAATGCTGCTTCCAGCGTTCGCGTCCCATCAGCCACATGAACGGGTTGAAATCCAGCAGCGTCCGGCGACGCTCCAGTCGTGCCGTCGCGTCGCCGAGCAGAATTGCCTCGGTTCGTTGCCGAATCCTGGTGGCCAGCGCGGATTTTGGCCGGTCCTTCCACACGGCTGGAACAATTCGCGCCGCGAAAAGGAGGGCGAACCAGCTCAAACACTGGATCAAAACCATGCTGATCCAGAAGTGACCTTCGTGCGGCCACAGATTGGCTCCCGGAAACGGCGTGCTGCCGAAGAATACGCAGACAAACGAGTAGATCGGATTGAAGAGCTGCAACCCGAGCACGCCCGTGAACAGGATCATCGTCGGCGAAGAGTATTTCGCGGAGCTTTTAACCCACATCTCCAGTTGATCCGACACATCGCCCTCGCCCGGACGCAACCAGGTGATGACTGCCAGCATCCCAACTGGAATCAAGGTGGGCGTAAGCACGGCAGCCGCGGTGGCAAAGGCAGCCTTCCTTTCATTCCGGCTCAGACTTGAAACCAGCAACGCCACCGCGAGCGAGAAGAACACAGTGTTCACCAACAGCAGCGCCATCTGGCCGAACTCCCCAAAGCTCACACCTCCAAGAACCAGCGGGACCGCCAGAATGGGCATCACCGCCAGCACGCCATAGAGCCCGTTGAGCGATGTGGCCGCGAGCTTGCCCAACACGACATCCAGCCCGGTCAGGTCCGTCAAAAACAGCAGGCCGAGCGTGCCTTCCCGTTTCTCCTCGCTGATCGAGTCTGAAGCCGCGCGCACTCCCGAGAACAGGCAGAAGACAAACGCAAGGATTGCCGCCGTTTGAAACAGATTCTTCCCTTGAGCTGCAACGGGCATTTGCCCCAACGTGAAACCAAGAAATCTCCAAACCATGACCGCCAGCGCTGCCCAGGCCGCCGCCGATCTGAACCGGTAAGTTCCCGGCCGCCGTGAAGCGACACGCAATTCCCGTCCGATGATCGCCAGCAAGGTCCACGGGCCGCGAAGCCCGTCGGAAATGGCGCTGGAGAGTCGAGCAAACATGAAGATTGGAGAGGGATTCGATGGAAACGGTGAATTCAGCGAAGCATCCTCATCATAAATCCCGCAAAGATCCCCCGCGGACGTTTGTTCTCTGTGGACCGGGGCAGGGCGACTTTCAATTGGCGCATCCACAATTGTTCAGACAACGGACGCCAAGTCCACTCACGTTCGCAGGGTATTGAGAAAAACTTTGCACAATCGCCAGGGTTCATGTCCGGGCGATGATTGGCGTCGTTTAGCCGTTTGGCAAGCTGGCCGGTCACGCGCGAACACTGCCTCGAACACGGACAGCAACCCAGGCTTGCAGGCTGACCTCCAACACGCTTTTGAGGCCTCACTAGCTGGTTTCCCATCTGAAGCATCGACCGGATAGCCCAGCCTGGCTTCATCGACTGACAGTGCCTTGATTTGACGAACTTCGGTCAGCAGCGGCAGCGTTACAGACTGCGCGATGGTGTTTTGCGCGACCACTGACTGAACGACAAATGACGACAGGAGCCCGACGACAAGGATTCGATGAAGCCAACCGGCGGTCATCGTGTCAGCGCTATCAAATGAATCGGTGTTGCTAATTTTGAAGATGGAGCAACGCTACTTCAACCTCCTCTTGTGGACAAGCCGGAATGCCTTGCGGTTCTCTGCCACCCGTTCTGAGAGTTTGCGCGCTTCGGTGAAGCGCGCCTTTTTAAGACAAGTCTTCACTGTTCCGCCGACTGTTCGGTGCTTTGGGATTCGAATGTCGAAGAAACACCTTGGGTGCTCTGAACCGCGTCAAATGGAAACGGCGGATGGGATGCTACTTGGAGGCGCGAACGCGCGGGCGATCTCGGAAAATTCCTGTCAAAAATCTTTGACATCGCGCCTGATTTACCATTTTTTACGTGCGGACGAACGATGAACACCACGTTTGCAAATACTAGACTGGAGCTTGTCCCATTAGGGCGGGATTTCAAAGGATGATGTATCGATGGGTACAGATCTATACTGTCGGTGCGGGCGAGATTGTTTCTACAGGGTGATTTCGCCGCTCGCCAAGGAAATTCAACGGTTGAGCGAAGTTTTTTTCAGACGGC
>SIBF01000143.1 GCA_009695275.1 Pedosphaera sp.
GCCAAGGTCAGGAAAAAGAAGTGGGTCGTTTGAACAGTCTGTCATGCTCGAAATGAAAGCCAGTGCAGTGCCAATCCCTTTGATAAACCTAGCGCAATTGCACTTTTCTCTCTCCGTTTTCCGCCAGGCTATGATCGATCCGGGCTAAGACAGCCGCTTTACGTTCGCGCCCTGAGTTCGCCTGTCGTCATGAAGCCGCTCAAATCCGAAGATTGTAGAACATGTCTTTCACAACACAAACTGAGGACAGATACCGCACCGCCGGGTCTTTGATTCGCGATCTGGAGCGGTTATGCGGAGTGCTTTGCGTCGGTTGCAGCACCCCCTTGAACCACCATCAAGTGTTGATGGCCGTGGCGACAGGCTTTAAGGACGCGCCACGATGCGTGCCCTGTCTCGCGGCGGCATTGGATCGTGATCCCGCACAGCTCCGAGACTCCCTGTTCGAGTATATTCGTCACCTGGAATGCTATGCCGAAGCATGGAATTGGGCGAACCGTGTGGAACAATCGCCTGATGGCGTCATGCCTGTGGTGGCGAAATTGTTGATCGATTCCGAACCAGACTCCCATCAGGCAGCCAGCCCTGGCGGGGCTTTCTAAAGTTTTCTTCAACCAAACGCCAAGTGGGACGCCGGCGACATGGCCTGTGGTGAACTGGTGCTGCAATTGCGCCTTCGCCTCATGGCCTTGTCGCCAGGCGAGATTTTTCAACTTTGCGCGCGCGATCCTGGTGCTCCGCAAGATTTGCCGGCGTGGTGCCGGCTGACGGGACACCGCCTCGTGCGCGCCGAACCACCAACATACTGGATACAACGAAAGGAAGAATAGTTATGGGCAAATTCTGTGTTTCACTCACTGCCGCCAAAGATAATCCCGACAAGGCCACAGTCGGCTTCGTCGTCGCCAACGCCGCACTCGGTTCTGGTCAGGACACGCTCGTCTTTCTCAGCATCGAAGGCGTGCATCTCTCGCAAAAGGGTTTTGCGGACAGCATTCACGAAGAAGGATTCGCGCCGCTAAAGGATCTGATGGCAAGCTTCGCCAGCAGCGGTGGCAAAATTTACGTCTGCTCGCCTTGCTTCAAGAAGCGCAAGCTCGATGAGAATAATCTCGTGGAAGGAGCGGTCATTGTGGGCGGCGCGAAGCTGGTCGAGTTCCTCGCCGGCGGCAGCCCATGCATTTCATACTGACCGGTTCAGCCGATCGCCACTCGTGAAGAAATGAACCCGGTTGAAAAGTATCCGCACGCTGCCGACGTCTCATTCGACGGTGGCGACCTCGATTGCGGCGGCGGTTTGCTGCTTTTGATTCGTCGGCACATCGACCCCATGGCGAGGGGCGGCCTGTTGGAAATCCATTCGACCGACGCCTCCGTTGAGGGCGATTTGCCAGCTTGGTGCCGTCTCACAGGTAATGAACTCATGTCGTGGACCAGGGAAGGTAGCCGGCGGAGCTACCTCGTTTGCAAAGGAGCCTTGTCCGAGCGCATCCGGCATCGCACGCAGGAAGCGCCACGCATCGCGTCAGGCTCCAATACCCACATCGTTTCTGTTTCTATCCCAGACAAGCTGCCTTCTCGTGCTCCAGCGCCGGCGATTGAACCGTTGTCGGTGATGGGCATCGGCAGTTGGCCGCGCCCCCGCTGGATGCTTCAGGCAGTTCACGAACATCTGGAAGGACGCATCTCCGAATCTGACTTTCAAATCACCGCCGATGACGCCGTGCGCCTGACACTCGAAGCCCAACTCCGGGCTGGTGTCGATGTGATCACTGATGGCGAGCAGCGCCGCGACAGTTATGCCAGCTTCGTGGGCTCACGGCTCGATAACTGTCAGCTCATCCCATTGACCGACCTCACCGCGATGGTGGACGATCGGGAGAAGTTCGAGACAGAACTCCGGGCGCTCGATGTCCCGGCTTCAGAAGTGCGCCATCCGGTTGTGTACGGCCCGTTGGGCCGCAGCCGACCGCTGGCCGTCCACGAATTCGATTTCCTTCGCTCGCTTACTTCAAAGCCCGTGAAAATCGCACTGCCTGGCCCCTATCTGCTCACACGCACCATGTGGCTTGATTGCCTGACCGACCGTCCTTACCAGACACGCGAAGACCTGGCGCGTGACGTGGTTCGGGTGTTGCGGGAAGAACTTCACTTCCTTCTCGCCGCCGGCGTGGCGATGGTGCAGTTCGACGAACCGGTGCTGACCGAAGTCGTGTTCACCGGCGAGAAGACACAGCGCAGCTTCATGTGTGGAGCGTTGAGCGAAAAGAAATCACCCGATCAGGAACTCGCCTTCGCCGCCGAGCTGCTGAACGCCGTCGTGGCCGGATTGCCAACCGATCGAACAGCCATCCACATCTGTCGCGGCAACTGGACGCGCGACGAAGCTGCCGCGCTGCACGGCGATTTTCGTCCGTTGCTGGGCTTCTTAAATTCTGTAAACGTCGGCACGTGTTTCCTGGAGCTTTGCACTCCGCGCGCCGGTGAAATGGAAGTCTTGCGAGAACTGCCCGATGATCGCCGCATAGGCATGGGAGTGGTGAATCAAAAGCACGAGCGCATTGAAACTCTCGACGAAATTGACGCCAAGATTCGAACATCTGTCGCGCTTTTCGGCAAGGAACGGGTGCTCCTGACACCTGACTGCGGATTCGCCACCTTCGCGGACAATCCCGTTGCATCCGCCAAAGTGGCCGAGGACAAACTGCGACAGATGGTTCAGGCACGGGACAGGTTTCGGGAAAGAAGCTGATATCCCGCTCAATCTTACGAAAACAAATGATCACCGCTCAAAGTAAAGAACCCCGCCATCTCGTCCAGTTCTCGGATGGGATGCATCAGGCAAATGCCGACGTGCTGCCGATCAAAGGCGGGATGGGGGCAGGCTTCGGACCGCACGAATTGCTGGAGGCCTCACTGGCAACGTGCATCACCATGTGGATTCGCATGCAGGCTGACAAACTCGGGATTCCAGTCGGGCCGGTCGCCGTGAGTGTCTCGCTCAAACGCGACCACCCGGAGGAGGTCGTCTATGAATACAGCATCAAACTTGAAGGGGAATTGTCCGACAGCCAGCGCGCTACTTTGCTAATCGCCGCCGACGACTGCCCTGTTCGTCGGACTCTTTTGAAAAGACCTTCGTTTCAAAGGTGCGAGCCTTCATGAGCTGTTTAGAAGTTTCTGGACGATAGGAACACCTCACCGTAACGTGGGTCTCATGAACCCCGACGGCTCCTGCTTCACGTCCCGTTCCCGGCTTGGACGAAGCCGTCGCGGCAGCCCTGGATTCACTCTCATAGAACTGCTCGTAGTCATCGCGATCATCGCGATTCTCGCCGCCATGCTGTTGCCTGCTCTTGGCCTGGCCAAGCAGAAGGCGCAGGCGGCAAAATGCCTCAGCAACGTGCGCCAGTTGAGCCTGGCCAGCATGTTGTACGCTGGACAGGACCGCGAGGTGTATCCGTGGACCTTCACCGCGCTCGTCGGTGGCGCGGGGGTGGGCTGGTTCAACTACATTCAACCGTTCCTGCAAAACACGAACGTGCTCTTGTGCCCTGCCAAGGAACGGCAGGCGCGCAAATTCGACTTCAAGTACATCTTCGCCAACGACAAGACCGTTTCAGGCTACGGGGCCAATTTCCAGATCGGAGGTTGCAGTTTTCCGGCCGGCGCGTGGTTGGTGCAGCCACTCAAGGAGACGGACGTGGCAAACCCTGCGGCCACGGTTTATCTGGCTGACTCGGGAGTGAAGGCTGTCGATACCGTTGACCCAACGAAATGTGTCACCCTCAAATCCCCGGAGAAAGCGCAAGCCTGGATCGTGGAGGACACCGCTGGATTCGGAGGAGGTTTCGTTACTTCTGACGATCCCAATTGGGGCGGCCCGAGCCCCCGCCACGCGGGGAGGAGCGAAGTGGGTTTCATGGATGGACACGCCGCAGCGATGAAACCCTCGCAGTGGTACTATCACTATACGCCCTGGCTCAACCCCGCCCTTGGCGGTGGGAGTTCGGTATCGGCCAAGCCACGGGGAAAATAGCCCGCGTTCGCCTGCCGGTCACGGCGCGACTTTCAATCCAACCGCCACAGCCAGTGTTCGTTGCCGTCCAACAAAGGATACGAACTCGACGGCGCACAACGCTTTCGCCGCAGACACATGAAGAATGTCCAGACTGCGCGTTCCTACACTTGCCGAGTAGCGTTCGTTGAAGTGTGTGGCGATGCGAAGAGCCACCGGCCAGTTCACCGACTTCTTCGCCATCCTGCCGCTCCGTAAATCCGACTCAACAATGGCCCATGCTGTGGTGGCGTTCGCGGTGGTGAACAGCCCGCGAAACACGCCGGGTTTGAGAGCTCATTTCTCACATCCAACACGTGCAATGCAGTGAAAACGATTGGCCCGCAGGTTTGAACCAACCAGGCTTTGGCTTGCGGCGTGTTTGCGTCTGTGACGTAGCAGGAAACGAGGAAGCTGCTGTCCTCGTAACGATTCATCCTGTTCAGGAGGCCGCGTCCTCACGTTCCAGCAAAACGAGATTGGGAAACACTCGATCACCGAAGATGCGCCTGGCTCGCGCTTCTTCTTCCGGCCACCTTACCCGCTTTTTCATTCCATTGGATCGGCTGGCCGTTTCTTCCTCCAGAGTCAGAATGGACAATACAAGTTTCTGCCGTTCGCGCTGAGGCAACGCCTTGACTTGCTTGAGTAATTCAACCGCGCTCATGTCCGAACAATAATGAATTCCCCGGCAGACGACAAGCATCGCGTTCCGGCCGCAACTCGCTCCGGGTTGATGAAATCGTGGCACGGGTGACCCAAAGAAATGTGTCACCCTCAAATCCCCGGAGAAAGCGCAAGCCTGGATCGTGGAGGACACCGCTGGATTCGGAGGAGGTTTCGTTACTTCTGACGATCCCAATTGGGGCGGCCCGAGCCCCCGCCACGCAGGGAGGAGCGAAGTGGGTTTCATGGATGGACACGCCGCAGCGATGAAACCCTCGCAGTGGTACTATCACCACACGCCCTCAAGGTCGGGACCGGGCTGGAGCTGGCTGACCCATTGGTAAAGGGTGGCGTGGGACTCAGGCTTGCAGACGAAGAGGAAATGGAAACCGTGGAGAAGTGCGCGCCGACAGAAAGGTCTTTCGAGGCCGAAGCGCGGAATTCACTCCAAGGCAGACTGCCATTCTCAACGATCTCACGGAATGAATTCCGCACTCCAAAAACTCCGAGATTCACAGCCCATTATTTTAGCGCAAAGTTCTCTCTTTTCTGTCGTCCAGATTGACGTAACTTGCCGGCATGAATTTGACCGAGCAGATGACCCGGTTGGCGCGGCAGGCCAAGGCGGCCTCGCGCGAGCTCTCCAAGTTAACGACGGCGCAAAAGAACACGTGCCTCCTGGCGATGGCGTCGGCATTGGAGAATTCCAAAGACGAGATCGCACGCGCCAATGACCTCGACATGATCGGCGGCAGGGAAAGCGGGCTTTCATCCGCCATGCTCGACCGCTTGAAGCTGGACGATAAACGCATTCGAGCGATGGCGCAGGGACTTCGCGACGTGGCAGCGCTCCCCGATCCGGTCGGCCGCATTGTGGATGAACGAATCCGCCCAAACGGCCTCAAACTTCAAAAGATCACGACGCCGATTGGTGTGGTCGTGATCATTTATGAATCCCGGCCCAATGTAACCGCAGATGCCGCCAGCCTCTGCTTCAAGTCCGGCAACGCGACCATTCTTCGTGGCGGCAAGGAGGCGATCCATTCAAATCGTGCCATCGCCACCGTCATGGTCCAGGCGGCTCGCAATGAACTGGCCGATTTTCCAGAGCACGCCATCCAAGTGGTCGCGACAACCGAGCGCGAAGCGATCAAGGAACTCCTTTCGCTGACGCAGTACGTCGATCTCTGCATGCCGCGCGGTGGCGAGGGATTGATCCGCGCGGTGGCTGAGTGCTCGAAAGTTCCGGTCATCAAACACTACAAGGGGGTCTGCCATGTCTTTGTGGACGGTGATGCCGACCTCGAAATGGCGGACTCGATTGTCATGAACGCGAAATGCCAGCGTCCCGCCGTCTGCAACGCCGCCGAGACACTGCTCGTGGACAAATCCATCGCCGGTCGTTTTCTTCCGCGAATTGCGGCCGGGCTTTGGGAGAAGAACGTCGAGATCCGGGGCGACGATGCGACATGCGCGACATTGAGCTCGCCGGCCGGAAAACTAAGGCCTGCCGCCGAACAGGATTACTTCACGGAATACAACGACTACATCCTGAACGTCCGCGTCGTGGATGATGTGAAGCAAGCCATCGATCACATCAACCACTACGGCTCGTCGCATTCAGACACCATCGTCACTCGCAATGAAGCGCGCGCCCGGCAGTTCCTCGCGGAGGTGGATTCCGCCGCTGTTTATTGGAACGCCTCGACGCGCTTCACCGACGGTGGCGAGTTTGGAATGGGCGCGGAGATCGGGATCAGCACCGACAAAATCGGCGCTCGCGGCCCCATGGGACTCGACGAACTTTGCACTTACAAATGGATGGGCTTCGGCTCCGGACAAGTAAGAGCCTGACCAACCCCGGAAACTCGCCGGTGAATCCTCAAACCAACAACGCCCGATCTCCCGCCGAGATTGCCAGCTTCGTTCGTGACCAGCTTCCCTCCGGAGGACTCTTCTCTGGCATGGACTGGCACGTGTCCCCTGCCCCGTTTCCACTCAACGCACGATTAGTCCATGAGCTTGAAACGCTCGGACGCGTGCTGTTGCAGTTCAACCGCGCGGTCAATCTTCTCTACCGTTACAGCGTTGAAGGGAAGCAGCCCGAATGGGTGGCCCGCTGGCTTGATCAAGGGAAGCCGGCCAGCGTCGTGGA
Organism: Pedosphaera sp.; assembly: GCA_009695275.1. GTDB lineage: Bacteria > Verrucomicrobiota > Verrucomicrobiia > Limisphaerales > F1-12-MAGs170 > F1-120-MAGs170. The sequence continues at coordinate 6,879 of SIBF01000143.1, forward strand.
ACTCCAGCGCTCCGCCGCCTTCAAGAACGAGTGGCCCCGGGTGATTCGTCCAGATCTGCTGCTCACAGATGATGGATTTGCCATCACCGAACTCGACAGCGTGCCCGGTGGCATTGGCCTCACCGCCTGGCTGAATCAAACTTACGCGGCCGCTTCGCCAGCATTTGCGGACACGATTCTCGGAAGGAATGATGGAATGCTCCGCGGTTTCGAAGGCATCTTCGGATCAGCGGAACGCGTCCACATCATAGTCTCCGACGAGTCCGCCACTTACCGACCGGAGATGGCATGGCTCGCCGAGCAACTGGGGAGAACTCGCTTTCATGTGCGAGACTCTCACTTCACGGACTTTAAAGACGGCGACGCAGTCTATCGTTTCTTCGAACTTTTTGATGTTGGCAACGTCGCGAATGCCGCAAGCATCTTTTCCCTGGCGCAGGAGAAGCGAATCCGCCTCACGCCACCGCCGAAGCCGATCTTCGAAGAGAAGCTGCTCTTCGCGCTTCTGTGGAATCGCAACCTTCGCGGGTTCTGGCGTCAAGAACTTGGCGAGTCGTTTCTCAACCGGCTGTTGAAAGCCGTCCCTTACACCTGGCTCGTCGATCCCGCTCCGCTGCCACCGCACGCCGCAATCCCTGAACTCAACCTCACCGACTGGCAACAACTGAAATCCCTGTCACAACGCGAGCGGGAGTTGATCCTCAAAGTCTCCGGTTATTCGGAAACCGCCTGGGGCGCGCGAGGCGTTCATCTTGGGAGCGATCTATCCTCCTCAGATTGGAGTGCCGCCGTCGATCTGGCGTTGCAGAGTTTTCCCCAATCCCCATTCGTGCTGCAGCGTTACCACAATCCTCGGATCGTCCCGGCCAGGTCGTTGGACTTCGCGCAGCAAACCGTCGTCGAGACGGACGGGCGGGTGCGCCTCTGCCCTTACTATTTCGTCCACGGAGAAGGCGACAACGCTCGAACCCATCTAGGAGGCGTGCTGGCGACCGTCTGCCCGGCAGATAAGAAGATCATCCACGGCATGAAGGACGCGATCCTCGCTCCCTGTTCAGCCAATGTTGGATAAGTCCGCCAGCCGCCGCACGGCTTCCGGCTTACAATTTGAACCGGTAGCTGCCGTCGTCGAGCTTCTCCCGGTAAGTCTCGTGGCAGGCCTTGCAGTTCTTCATCACACCCTGGAGGCTGGCTTTGACTTTTTCCCAATCCTGTTCCTTGGCGGACGATGCGACCAGTTTGGCTGATGCGACGGATTCCTCTGAAAGCTTCACGGCTTTCTCGACTTTCTTCGCCTGCCAGAAGGCCACCATCTGCTTGTTGATCTCCTCAATGCGCGCCCCATCCTTGCTGACTTGGGCGGAATCCTTCCCGTCGATGCCTGGTTTCATCCGCTTGGCGATATCGCCGGATTCTTTCATGAGCTTTTGAAATTGTTTTTCATCCATCGGATCAGCCCGGAGAGTGAGAGTGGAGATCGCAATGGCAAAAGTAATGGTTGGGAAGAGGCTTTTCATGGTGCGCTGGTTCTACAATTACGCAGGCGGTGGTTGCCAGCAAAATCATTCGCGGTTCACGTTCTCTTTGGACGAAACAGAACGGACACGATAGGATCGAGCCGTTGAAAGTATCCGCAGAACAAACCAATGCCATGCGCCCAGTCAGTCGCTTCCGGGCAGACGCGTTTACTCTAATCGAATTGCTGGTCGTCATCGCCATCATTGCAATCCTTGCGGGACTGTTGATTCCCGCCCTCTCCCGCGCGAAACGAAAGAGCCATCAAACCGAATGCATCGGCAATCTGCGGCAGCTTGGGCTGGCGATGGCGATGTATGTCGATGACAGTCAGCAGCGATTTCCAGATCGTCGCGAATTAAAGTCGAGTTTGCCTGGTGGATACCGGCCCTGGACCAGTTGGCCGCCGTCTGATCCGAGGGCGGGCTGGGCGTCTGTGGCGTTGAGCAATTATCTTGGGAACGCAGAAGTCTGGTCCTGCGCTGCCAGCCGGCGGGCGCCCTTCGCGGAGTTGCCTCAACTGGCACAGCGCGCGTCCACCAACTCGAACGCTGTGACCGTGCGTTATTGGATGTGGCGATTCGACCGCCCGGATGACCCGGTGCCTCTCGACAATTTCTGGGGAAAGACGGAGGACCAGATTGTTTCGGACCTTCAAGCGGCAAAGAATCCCGCGGCAGGCAATCCGGGCGGAGCCGCCGAGGTGGAACTGGCGGTGGACGGCTATTTTCCGGCGACGATTCCGAGCGTCGAGGAAGCGCTTCGTGGTCGAAGCGTTCATCCAGGGGGCAGGAACCGTTTATTTCTGGATGGGCACGTGACTTACTTCAAGGATTCCCGAACACCGAAGTGAAATCGGCGACGTTTTCTTTCGCGCCATGGAATCGCGCCATGGAAGAGCCTTTCAATCATCTGAAGAGGCGTTAAGGTTCCCGCGTGGCACTGGTTCGCATATTAGTGGATGGTTACAGCATGTTGCACGGTTGTCCCGAGATTGCAGCCGGATTGCCGCGTCATTCCGCCTCCGCTCGCGATGAGCTGATCCACCTCCTGACGCAGTACCGTGACGTCATCGGTACCCCGATCACCGTGTTCTTCGATGGCGCGGGAGCGCCTGCCGGAACCATGAAGACGCCATCCGCTCCGGAAATGGAGATTCTCTACTCCAAAGCTGGCCAGACCGCGGACGACATGATCGAGAGGGCCGCGTATCGGTTTCAGCCTTACGGCGAGGTTCTGGCAGTGACGGATGATTTTGCTGAGCGGGATACTGTGTTATCACTCGGAGGCATGGCCACCAGTTGCGGGAATTTCCTTCGCGAGATCGAATCCGCGCTTGAAGATCTGGCGGGGGACGTGTTGCATCACAATCGTCGCGAATTGAGCCGCTTCCGAGGCACTGGAGCATGAACATGTTTTTTGAGAAAATGCTGTTTGCAATCATTGCGAAAGCCAAGGCAGTGAAGAGCGCACTCAACTCTCCATCTCCCCGAAGAGCCAGCCGCCTCGCGCCCCCCCTGACCGTCGCGCTCTGTTTGATAGGGTTTCATGTCACCGCTGCCGATCCGTCGGTGGCGCGGTATCGCCACTTGTTCATCGTGGACGGATCACAGGCGATGGCGCCATTTGCTGAGGTCATTTCCCGTTTTGCAGCCACCAATATCCTAAACGGCTTCGATGGCTGGGCTGGGCGCGGCGAACCGATAGGCGTGTGGGCAGTCAAAGACCGCGTGTTACGTGACGTCCTGCCGATCGAGTACTGGACACAAAAGCAGGCTCTGCGCATCTCGATACAGACGGCCGGGTTCCTCCAACAGTATTCTTACGACGGACAATCCCGCTTCAACACCGCGATCATTGAGGCTCTAACGCTCGCCCGATCGTCCGATGCGATGACGATTATCCTGATCAGCGACGGCAGGAGCCAGATTTCCGGAACAGCCTTCGATGAACAAATAAACACAGCAAGTGCCAGCGCAGTCGGGCGCGGCGGAAAACTGATTACCACCCGCCTGGCCATCACCAAAGGCGCGCTGGTGGCATGGGCAATGGATGAGATCGATTTGACGAGTGCTCAGCCAATCGCTGCCGTCGAAAAACCTGCCGCGACTCCGCCTCCCGAACCGCCAGTCGCGCAAACCAAACTTCCACTCGCCACCGAAAAGCCTCTCCCGCCTCCACCGACGCTGGCGAAGGAGTTGACCGCGCCATTGGTGGTCGCACCCCTCCGATACGATGACGAAGATGACAAAGGAAAACGGGAAGGCCGGCGGCCGATCGTTATCGTGCGGAACGAAGCCCCCCCCGCACCAGTGACGCAGGCAACACCTTCGGCGCCGACACCCACCACGCCAATCGAACCCAAACCCACGCCATCAACTCAAGACCAGGAGAAGGCGCGGGCAAAAAACGAAACGCGAGCAGCCGAACCCGCCATCGAATCGACAAAACCAACCGCGAAGGAAATGCTGGCAGCTTCTCCACAATTGCCTTCGACCCAAAATTCCCAGCCGGCCCAACCACCGGTTGCTCCACTTCCAGCCAAACCTCCGAAGCCCGTGCCTCCGTCGATTCAAACACAGGGAATTCCGAATCCTCAGCCGTCCACACCACCGGCTGCCGCTGCAATCTCGAAACTCGATACCCACCTCGCATCAGAAGTCCCTCCGGCTCGTGTCGAACCAGAACACCCCAGCCCTCCGGCGCAAATCCCTCCCCGCACTCAGCCAGCCTCCCCCCTCTCCATTACTCGCACTGCTGTCCAGGAGCGCCCGATCGTGAAGCCAATGGAGGCATCCAAGATCGCAGACCGGAATCAACCGCCAACTCCAGCTTCCGCGCAGTCCACGGAAGCCGAACGTTCCGCGCGATCGGCACGGATCGATGAATTATTTCGCAAACTGGATTCCGCTACCGCAAGACAGAACGCAATGAAACGGGCCACTTCCGCACCGCCAGCGAAGGTGGCAATACCCGAATCTCCATCAAACACGCAGGTTGCCCTTGCGGTGCCGGAACCGGCCAAATCCCGCCGCGCACTTTTCATCGGGCTCGGATTGCTCGGCGTGGCGGGACTGACGCTCGTGTTTGTGGTGCGCAACTCCAAAAAGCCCGCCCGCCCCAGCCTGATCTCTCAATCGATCGATAATCTGCGGTAGGAGTTTTTGGCTGATCTCATCGGGGCGGCCTGCTACGAATTTCGCACTCATGGCAACTCCTGTTCCGGCAATTGAAGTCGAGAAACTGACGCGGCGATTCGGCGAAGTCCTCGCGCTGGATCAAATCAACCTCTCCATTCAACAAGGTGAATTCTTCTCCTTGCTCGGCCCCTCCGGCTGCGGCAAGACGACATTGCTCCGAATCATCGCCGGGCTGGATATTCCCGATGAGGGCAAGGTAAGCATCGGGGGCGTGGACGCAGGTGGACTGCCCGCGCATCGCAGACCTGTCAATACGGTCTTCCAGTCCTACGCACTTTTTCCGCACCTGAACGTTTGGGAAAACGTCGCCTTCGGTTTGCGCATGAAGAAGGTTCCGCCGCCGGAAATTGAGCAGCGCGTTCGCAAAGTCATGGCGCTCGTGGAAATTGAGCCGCTCGCGCAACGCAAACCAAACCAGCTCTCCGGTGGGCAGAAGCAGCGAGTGGCGCTCGCTCGTGCCATCGTCAACGAACCTCAAGTATTGTTGCTGGACGAGCCCCTCGGCGCACTCGATCTGAAGCTCCGCAAGCAACTCCAGATCGAGCTTCGCAGCCTCCAGCGCCGACTTGGCATCACGTTCATCTACGTCACTCACGACCAGGATGAAGCGCTTGTGCTCAGCGATCGGATCGCGGTGATGCGCGACGGCAAGGTCGAACAACTCGGCGACGCCGCGGCTCTTTACGAACATCCACGAACGCGTTTCGTCAGCCAGTTCCTCGGCTCTTGCAGCCTCATCGAAGGAAGGGTCAAACAACGAAACTCCAACAGCACCCTTGTCGAAACGACATTGGGCGAACTCAAGACTGCCTCCGCCGCGCCCGCACGGGAAAAAATCACCCTCGCCATCCGGCCTGAAAAAGTGCAGCTCCTCCCCTGCCCCGCCGTAGCCGGTGAGAATCGAATTCGCGCCCGGATCGAACAGGTGATCTACGTTGGCTCGGGCACTCACTATGAACTCCGCGCAGGCACGCAGCCTTTGCGCGCTGAAGTAATGAACTCTCACGCCGGTTCCAATAGTTTTCAGATCGGCCAGGAGTTGCTGGTCTGCCTTCCGCCCGAAGCGTTGATCGTCCTTGATGATTGATTCGACATGAAACCCAAAATCCACTTCGGCGAACAGCTCTCACCTCGCGGTGAACAGGTTCGTTCCGCGCTCACCAGCGGCCCCGGAATTGCCTGGGTCACCGTGTTCTTACTGGTGCCGCTGCTCAGCATCATCGTCATCAGTTTCATGAGCCGGGGGACGTATGGCGACGTGCAACCACATTTCACGCTGGAGAACTTCAAGCGCTTTCTGGGCTACGGTGCGTTTGGTTTCGACCCACTGTACCCCAAGATCATCCTTCGCAGTCTTCTGATGGCTCTGGGCACGGTCACGCTCTGCATGATGGTGGCGCTCCCGCTGACCTTCTTCATTGCCGGGTTGCCGCAACGATGGAAGCAAGTGGCCCTGATGCTCGTGATCATTCCGTTTTGGACCAACATGCTCATCCGCACCTACGCATGGCAGATCATCTTTTCCGGAACTGGCTGGCTGGCGCGCGCGGCGGCTGCTCTGGGCTGGATCGCACCTGGCGATGCGCTCTACCCAAGCGCCTTGGCCGTGTTTGTCGTGTTGACGTGTGATTTCCTGCCGGTGCTCGCGCTCCCGCTTTATGCCTCCGTGGAAAAGATCGATTGGAGCATTGCCGAGGCGGCCAGCGATCTCGGAGCGGATGGCCGGCGCGTCTTCTGGCACGCGCTGCTGCCGCAGATCAAACCCGGCCTGATGGCCGGTGCGATCCTCGTGTTCATCCCCGCCACCGGCCAATTTGCGATACCGGACCTGATGGGCGGGGCGAAAACGGTGTTGCTCGGCAACGCCATCCAGCAGCAGTTCGGCTTCAGCCGCGACTGGCCTTTCGGTTCCGCGATCTCCTGCCTCGCGATGTTGATCGTCATGCTTGGACTCTGGGTCTTCGCCCGCACCGCCGGTGAGGAAGGGAGGAAAACGCTGATATGAAACGCCCATCCATAGTTCTGTGGCTGAACGCCGTTGTTCTCTACACTTTCCTCTACGCGCCGATCGTTGTGGTGATCGCGTATTCGTTCAACTCGGCCAAACGTGGCGGACCGTGGAGAGGTTTCACCACCGAATGGTACGCGACGCTTTTCAATAGTTCGGAAAAGCTCTCGGCGGTGACCAACACCCTGATTCTCGCCGTCGCCAGCACCGCCATCTCCACCGTGCTGGGCACGCTCCTGGGATACGGACTGAGCCGTTTTTCCTTCCCGGGAAAGAAACTCTTCTCCTGGCTCATGTACATCCCGGTGGTCGTCCCCGACATCGTGGCGGCGGTGGCGATGCTGATGTTTTGCAGTTTCGTGCGCAACTGGACCGGCCTTCTGGAACTGGGCCTCACCACCATGATCATTGCCCACGTCACCTTTCAGATTCCTTTAATCGCCATCATCGTCCGGTCGCGGCTGGCGGGCATGGACCCGGCCATCGAAGAAGCCGCGCACGATCTCGGCGCGGATGCCTGGCAAAAGTTCCGGTATGTCACCCTCCCTTTGATGATGCCCGGCGTGCTGGCAGGATCCGCGCTGGCTTTCACCATGAGCATCGACGATTTTGTGATCAGCTTCTTCACCGCCGGACCTGGTGCCACAACTTTGCCGATTCTGATTTACTCGTCTGTCAAACGCGGCATCACTCCCGACATCAACGCGCTTGCCACATTGATCGTGCTGGCATCCATCATCGGGACAATTACGGTCACGATGCTGCAACGACAGGGACGAGACGAAAGAAAACTATGAAACGATACCTGTTGATTCTCATCGCAACGCTGCTCGCTGGCTGCGGCAAGCCGAAACAGCAACTCAATGTCTTCTTCTATCCCGATTACATAGATCCTTCAGTCGTGGCTGATTTTGAGCGGCAGTTCGACTGCAAGGTGACGATGGATTTTTTTGAAAGCGTCCAGGCGATGATGGCGAAGCTCGCTGCAGGCGGAGTTTCTGCCTATGACGTCGTGGTGACCGGACATTGGAGCTTGCCAGCTTTAATCCAGCGCGGACTCGTGGCGCCGTTACGGCATGAAAACATCCCGAACTTCGCGAACATCGGCCCGCAGTTCTTGAATCCGAAATTTGATCCCGAAAACCGACACGGGGCGCCGTACCTATGGGGTACTACCGGAATCTTTCTGCGCAAAGCCAAGGACAAACCTGTCGAAGAAACGTGGGGGCTGATCTTCGATCCTGCCAAGCAGCCCGGACCATTTCTCTTGTTAGAGGACGCCCGTCATTGCATCGGCGCTGCGCTGCTTTACAAAGGCTATCGGATGAACACCGTCGATCCGAAGGAGTTGGTCGAGGCGCGCGATCTCCTGCTGGAGGCCAAGAAGCGGTCCCTGGGGTTTGCGACAGGCTCCGCGACGAAAAGTCGGGTGCTGGCCCAGGACGCCATGATGGCCATGGCCTACAGCAACGATTCCCTGCGCGGCGAAGTGGAAGACGGCGAGACCCACTATTTTGTTCCACGGGAAGGCGGCGCACGATGGCTGGATTCGTTAAGCATTCCCGCCAAGGCCTCGCACCGGGACTTAGCAGAGAAATTCATCAACCACGTTTTAGACGCGAAGGTTGGAGCGAAGATCGCAAACTTTACTCGTACGGCCACGGCCAACAAGGCAGCACTCGAGTTCATCAATTCCGCAGACCGGGAGAACTCCGGCATTTATCCTCATGCCGATGTCGTAGCTCGGTTGGAATACGACAACGACCTCGGCGAACACAACAAGCTCTACGACGAAATCTGGACGCAGATCAAATCGAAGTGACTCTCCGCACAACTGGGGCGTCCAGTCGTTCCGTGTCCCGGAGGGAGAATTGACAATGTGGATAGAGAACGGATGAGTCCGTCGCCCTCCACCCAAACCGGACAGGCGGTTTTCCCGCATCCGGCTTTCCAGTTCGTGGCTTCCGATGGACTGGCTCAGGCTCTCGACTCAAGGCTCTTGGAAG
>SIBF01000144.1 GCA_009695275.1 Pedosphaera sp.
CGCAAAACCACGCGTCCACTCCGGAAAAGTCCGACAAACGCGCGATCCCGGTCGCTTTGATCCCTCACCAGCACTCAAACCATCGTTCGCGAGAAATTTTCCTCCAAAATTTCCGACCAACAAGTCCACTATGAATTTTGCAGGCTAATTGGTTGAGCAGATTTTCACTGCCCGGCTTGGTGGATTGCAATCCGTGGAACTATTTTCACTTGTCCATCTGCCTCACCCAAACGCCGTGAAAAGATCTTGCAGTGTCGTGATAAAGGTCGCGGCAGCGAATGCCTCCAGGGTTCTTGCCGCTGTCATCGGTGAAAAGTTGGAAGTTTTCGATCCCTTCGTTTGGAGACAGTGCGATCGCTTCGGGATTGAGATGCTTGAGATGAACCTGCTGAAAGGGCTTCGGCGCTGATCGTCCTCCTTTCCAGCTGAACAGCTCGGACTTCCCCCCTCCGTGGGATGAACCTCCGATGATGATGTACCTGCCGCCGTCGGCAGCCGTGTCCCGGATTCCCATTCCGTCCAGTTCGAGAAGGATCGGCTGTCCCGGGCTCGCCGGATGTCCATGAATAACCTCCTCGGGATTCTCCAAGGGGACGATCAGTGCGCGGCCACCGGGAATGGGATTGCGAAACCCGATGAGCAACCTGCCATCCGGCGTCGCGCAAAGCCCTTCAATGTTGACGGCTCCCTGGCTTTTGGGCGGGAGTCGTGATGCCTTGATCAGGTCGAACTTCGCCAAAAGCGGGGAAGCGCAAAGATCCTCTAAAAGCCGGCGGTAGGGTTTCCCGATGAATTCCATTTCCACCCGGTCGCCTTCCACCTTGAAACGCGTTGCAAAGAATCGATGACGATTGGGTCTATACTGTCCTTCGCTATTCCGGCTGTGCGATGTGATCCAATAAACCGTGTCTATGAGGAGCGCCGCTCCTTCGATGTCTGTCTCCGATGACCCGCGCCCCAGACCCAGGTAAGTTGTCAGGTCGAAGGAGCGCACGGGCATCCCGCCTCGCACCCGATCGTAAACTCGGAGGGTGTTTTCTTCATCACTGGCCACTACCACCAGGTTCGTGCCGATCGGAGCGGCGGCGGACGCGTCGCAGCAGCCCTTGAAAATGACTCTCTCCGCCACGACTGCGGTTTTGGTGGAGGATCCATCCTTTTTCTGCTTCGCATTCAGAGAAACCAAACAGAAAGCAGCAACCATCAAAGACACTGTCCACAAGAGGAATCTGTGGAGTGAGCTGAACCCAAAAGATGAACGCATATTCAACCTCCAGCCACAATTTTGACAACTTCAAGCTTGTCGCCATCCCGCAACTCGCGCGTGCGAAATTCCGAGGGTGCGACGGCTTCTCCGTTGTGCTCCACCACGACGCTGCGAGGAAGCAGTTGTCGGGAGACGAGGAACTGCTCGATGGCGCAAGGCAACTGCACTTCGAGCTTCTGACCATTCGCGATGATCTGGGAGGATGGCATCACTCAAAAACAAGACGGGACCGTTGAGCTTCAGGTTTCACTCGGAAAGCGCGGCATCCCAATCCTTCCACACGGGTTCGTACCCCAGACTGCGGACGCGCCGCGCCACTTCAGCGGCAGAGCGGCTGTCGGAAATCTCGAACTGACCCGTGGCATTCGTCGCCATGCCCGTGACTCCGGCCCATTCGCTGGCACCGTCCGCGAGTTCAACAATGCGACCACGTTCGGTGCGGTGAATTTTTTCCTTTCCCGCTCCGGTGTAGCCACCCGGCTCAGTGTGACTTCCGGCGCTGATCATGGTGATCCCAAGCGGAATCAATCCGTCACGCAACCGCGCGTGTTCCCGAGTCGAGAGCACCAGTCCCACATCCGGAAACATGATGCGAAACGCAGCCACCAGTTGAACGAGCTCGCGATCTGTCATGTGAGTTAGCGGCTGGAATTCTCCCGCATGGGGCCTTAGCCGGGGCACGGAAATGGTGACCTGTGCCTTCCAACAGTGTTTGAGCAGGTATTGTGCATGGGCGGCAACGGCCAGAGCCTCCAGTCGCCAGCCGCTCAAACCATGAAGCGCTCCGATGCCGAGCCGACGGAATCCCGCGGTGTAAGCGCGCTCCGGCGTCTCGAGCCGCCAGTCGAAATCGCGCTTCGGACCCGCCGTGTGAACTTCCGCATAAACCGCGCGATCATACGTTTCCTGATACACAACGAGACCTTCCGCTCCCGCCGCGCAGATCGGACGGTAATCCGCCAGCTCCATCGGCCCGACTTCGAGGGACACGCTCGGGAACTCCGCGTGCAGCAGGCGAACGCAATCGGCAAGGTAGTTGTTCGAAACAAATTTCGGATGCTCGCCGGCAACCAGAAGAAGATTACGAAACCCCTGTTCCTTGAGCGCCTCTGCTTCACGGCGCACCTCGTCCAGCGACAGCGTCACTCGCAAGATCGGATTGTCGCGCGAGAACCCACAGTACTTGCAGTTGTTGATGCACTCGTTCGAGAGGTAAAGGGGAGCGAAGAATCGGATCACCTTGCCGAAGCGTTGCCGGGTGATCTGCTGCGAACGGGAGCACAAAGCCTCCAACATCCCGCCCGCTGCCGGCGAAAGCAGCCGGGCAAAGTCAGTCAGGTCATGACCTTCACGCGAAAAACAGTCGCGGACTTCCGCAACCGAAGTCTCGCGTGATTGCGAGTCCAGGGATTCAAACGGCAGTTCGTTGAAAACTGAAACAAAACTCACAGGCGGGAAATTGGACGGCAATGAGGCGGTCGGCAACAGATAACCACAACCAGAATGAAAAGCGGGGCCGTCAACGGGCGATGTCTTTCCGCACCCAGTCAGCGTGGAAGTCCAGGTAAAGCTGGTTGCGTCCGCCCATGTGAGCTGACCAGCCCGTGGATGGCGGCACGCTTTCCCCCACCGCCCACTGCGCACTGTAGTCTTTCCACCAACCTCGCTCGAAGAAGGGCGTCATGAGCCATTCCTCGACCGCGACACTGGTGCCCCGCTTGAGGGCGCAACTTTCCGGAGTTCGCCCGCGAAGGAAGCGCGCCTGCCCGGTGTCCTTCTCGGCCAGTTTGTCACTGATGTAGTTGGCCCAGCCTTTCCGTGGATAATCCTGGCCGTTCTCGCGCCACGGGCTCGCGAAGTGCAGCCGCCAGTTGTTGGTCTTCTCCAGCCGCGAGGGAGGCGACTCCCAAATCCTGGCAGCCGAAACATACGGGTCGAGCAACGGCATGAATGAACCCATGCTGTTGTAACGCTTGCCGCTGGAGTTGACCGGCGGGGTCAATTGCAAGTCGTCGTCGGACACCCATGGCATCAGGTCACGATTGTCGCTCAGGTACATCGTTGTGCCCAGGGCGATTTGGTGCAGGTTTGAAAGACAGGAGGCGCGCGTGGCCATGTGCCTTACCTTGCCGAGTGTCGGAAGAAGCAGACTCGCCAGGATGGCGATGATCGCGATGACCACGAGGAGTTCAATCAAAGTGAATCCCAAGGGCGCAGACGCGCTCACAGGTATCTTGAACCGTTTTCCTTTTGCAGTCATGAGAGTCAGGCTAGGATCGCGGGCGCTTACTTGGGGACAATCACACTCTTGGCGGATTCCCACCGCGCCGTCATGTCGAGCGCTTCATTGGCCATCTCGATCGGGTAACGATGCGTTACCATGGAGTCGAACGGAAAATCGTGGCGATGCACGCGGAGGAATTCCAGCGCCGACTTCAAATGACGTGGCTCGCTCGACCACGATCCGAAGACCTGGAGCTGCTTGCGCGTAATCACCTGTGGATTGAATGCCACGGTGCCAGCATCGCAATAGTGGCCGAGGACGAGATACCTTCCACCGTCGCGACACATCTCCATGCCCTCCACCACTGCGGACGGATGCCCGACGCATTCCAGAACCACGTCCGCGCCGTAACCACCAGTCAACTGTCGCACGGCTTCAATCCTGTCCTTGGGTTCTGAAACCTCCTCGATATCGATCAATTGATCAGCGCCGAAACGTCGTGCCATTTCGAGGCGCGGTTTTGGGCCGCCTATCACGATGACTTTTGATGCACCCGCAGTCTTGGCAACCGCGAGTGCCGAGATCCCCACGGGACCGGCTCCTTGCACAACGACGATGTCCCGCCATTCGATGCCCGTGCGCTCGATTCCATGAATTGCCGTGATCAGCGCGCAGCCTGCACCAATGACAGATTCCGTCGGCACGTCTTCTGGAATTTTGAAGATGCTCGTGCGAGGGCGCAGGTAATGATATTCCGCGTAGCCGCCGAGAAAATGGGGAGCTTCATCGCACCGATAACCAATACCATAAGCGCGCCGCTGGGGGCATCGCGTGGGTTGACGTTTCTCGGCACAGTAATAACACAGGCCGCAACTCGTTGTGGAATTCCACGTGACGCGATCACCAACGTTGAGCTTCTGCCCGGTCCAATCCCGCTCCAGTCCATCCCCCAACTGCGCGATGCGACCGACGGTCTCGTGCCCGAGAATGATCGGCAGCGCTATTGGAAGCTGGCCTTTCCAAAGATGGACATCGGTTCCGCAAATACCCGCCATCTCTGTCTTCACCAGTGCCGCACCAGGATAAATCTCCTCTGGCAACGGCATGGATCGCATTTGAAGTGGGGCGTTAAATCGTTCGAGAATGGAAGCTTTCGCGTCTGGCATTTGTTTTTAATTCATTCATTGCTCCTTCGATGAAACAACGAGAACGCGCATAAATTAAAGCCTGGCGCAAGATTCAAAAGCCAAAAGAGAGGAGCGCTGCTTTGAGGGGGCGGAGCAGTTCGCTGTAGTCCTGTCCACCAACTGCATGCCAAAGCGGTATCGAAAACAGGCCGGAAGTTGAGCCGGCGGCGATACTCCGGAGAAGGACGGTCAAAGCCATCACCCGGTAGGGAATGCCAGAACAATGGGTTGCCGCCTCCCCAAGGAAGAAATTACTCCAGCCAATGCTTCAAATCCCGCTCCATCAACCGCGACAAGTCACTGATGTCGTCGTGGTACATCTGAGTCAGTGTGGATCGCATCTTGGGCGTCAGTGGCGAGGAGTGAGGAACAGTGGCCCGATCCACCTTCATCGAATGAAAGGAAACGTCCGGCACAAAAGTATGACGAATACCGAGAAACCGATAAATCTCCTGCATCAGCCGGACCGGCTCATCCCGGAGGTCGTCGTAGAGGCAGATCATGATCTGGTCTCGGGAGAACCATTTGAGATACGGCAGGAGCAGTTCGTAATAGAAACCCTGTTCCTTGTACTTACACTCCGTGTCGTTGATGAATGCATCGAGAAAGTCCGTGCGAGTTTCAATTTTATTGGAGCGGAAGAGCAGGTAATGAGAGTACGCTCTTTCCACAGGTTGACGGAGGATGGCGATGATCTTCACATCGGGCAGATACCGATGGATGTTGGGTGCGGCTTTATCGCTCCAGACTAGATATAGCGGCGAAGCCTCGCCTACTGCGATGGCATTCCCTGCGTTCTGGAACAGCGCCTGGTACGCCTCCAGGGTGCCGACCACTCCTTTCCAAAGAAACTCATGGGCAGCGTCGCCTTTCTGTCCCGTGACGGGATCAACCCAATCGGATTTCCAACCTTCCACCGCAAAGAACATCGGCTCCTTAACCGCTGGCACGCACGCCTGAAGATGTTGTTCAAGGTAGGCGTAGAGAGAAGTGGTCCCCGCCCTCATCGCTCCAATGATCAGAAAGTTCGGCATCCGAGGCGCCGGCTCCTTCACTGGCAGTGGGGCGGCAAAATGCTGGAGGTCAAAATAGCGGATGCTGCCCTCTGGAATCCGTCCACGTTCGACGGCGGCGAACCCTTGGGCCAGATGCAAGCTGGGGACAGGTTGGGACTCGGACATCGTAGCCCTGGCTGCAGCCAGGCTGAGTTCCTCGACGAGCTTTGCAAGCGGCGTGCAAGCAGCCCACGGATGATCTTTGTCTTGAAATGCCGGCCAATACTTCCAGCCCCAGTTCTCCAAAAAATAAAACCCACCTTCGCGCAACCGGGGAAACAAAAACTCGAAAAGATCCTTGGCCGGTTCATAAAATGGAGCGCCCCCGCCATCGATGACCAAATCCAAAGGCTCATTGAATTCCTCATCCAGTATCTTCACGAGCCCGGCGGTGTCGAGTGGATCAGTGGACCAATGGGTTTTCACCCGCTCCTGCAAACCCTGAGCAGCCACGTAGCTCAGGAAAAAGCTGCTTTCCGGCGCATCCGCCGGGTCGATGACAACCATTTTTTGAGGTTGCAATACCTCACTCCAGAAAGCAGCAGACCCGTTCTCACCAGAGCCTATCAGCAGGACATTCCTGCACATGAAGCCGGAGTGCTCTTTGAAGAACTTTGCATACTGGAGAGCTGAAAACTCCGATTTCGAAAGCGGCAGACAATTGTCACCAAGATCCCAATTCTCATTCCAAGCATGCTTCAGTCGAAAGGTCAGGTTGGGCGTGATCAGCCGGTCAGGTTGCCACTTCAAACGGTCGAAAGCAGATTCGGTGTTCATTTCCAATGGTCGCGAAATTGCATCTGGCTCAAATAAAAGATAGCCACGCACATCTGCTGCAAACAAGCGGGAATTCCCTTCTTTGCTGGTTTGGCCGGAACCGAGGCGGGAGGAAAATTCGAAGACCACAGCCCGAAGCCCGAAAAAATTCCAAAATCCAAAGTCCGAACAGGCGCTCTTCGGAAGGGCACGATCAGTTGCCTTCTTGCGTCCGTCCTGTTGCGTTTGCTACACCACTGCCATGCAAACCCCGTCGCCCGAGCCACTGGATATTCACAGCGAAGAGTTCCTTCATACCTTGATGCGCCGGCAGCTCAAGTTGTCGATAACCTGTGCCTGCGCTTTTCTGGTAGCGTTGCTGGGCCTGCCGCTGGCGAATTACTTCCTGCCAGAACTGATGGCCACACGCGTCTTCGGCTTCACGCTGACGTGGTTCCTGCTCGGAGTGATGTTCTTCCCGGCGGTCTGGATCATTTCATACACCTTCATCAAACGATCGATTGCGTTGGAGGAAACTGAGGTGGCAGAGGTGAAAAGGGGAGAAGGAGAAAAGGAGACAAGGCTATGACTGACTCACGCAAGATCACGCATCACTGGCAGTTGGATGTTTACAAACTTTCGGTGGACGCGGACATGGGATTGTTTGAACTCTCGAAAAAGTTTCCCCGCGAAGAAATGTATTCATTGACCGACCAAGTCCGCCGGTCGTCGCGTTCGGTTTCAAGCCACATCGCGGAAGGCTGGCGACGACGACATTATGAAGCTGCCTTTTGTGACAAGCTCAACGGCGCAGAAACCGAAGCGGCAGAAACTCAAACATGGATCGAATACGCCGTCCGCTGCGGTTACATGACGGCCAAAGACGGCCGGGAACTCCACCGAACTTATGACCGAATTCTCGGCAAACTTGTGAGGATGCAAAACAACCCCGACGTCTGGCTCATTCCGAGAACGTCCAAACGCGCATGATCTCCTTTTCACCTCTTCCCCTTTTCTCCTTTTCAATCCCATGCACATAGACCCTTGGATTCTCAGTTTCAGCGCCGTCACCGTCCTCGCCACCATCTTCATGGGCTTTTGGTCCGCCCGACGCTCGAAAACTGCGAGTGACTTCTTCGTTGCCGGACGAAGCGTGAGCGTCGGATGGAATGCCAGCGCCATCTCCGGCGAATACCTGAGCGCCGCGTCATTCATGGGCGTGGCGGGCATGGTTATGTCGAGCGGCTACGATGCGCTGTGGTATCCGGTCTGTTACGCCTGCGGGTATTTGTTCCTGCTGCTGTTCATCGCTGGACCGCTGCGGCGGTTCGGAGCTTACACGATTCCGGATTTCGCCGAAGGCCGGTTCGACTCGCCGGTGTTCCGTAAGATCGCCGTGGTGTTCGTGCTGTTCATCGGTTTCTTCTACACCATGCCCCAGATGAAAGGCGCGGGAACGACGCTGGCCTACATTTTCCCCGGCCTGCCGTATTGGGTTGGCGTGGCGCTGGTGGGCGCGGTCATCACGCTCAACGTCGCGCTCGGCGGCATGAAAGGCATCACGCTGGTGCAGGCAGTTCAATACTGGGCCAAGATGTTCGCCATCTCCGTGCCCATCTTCGTGCTCATGGCAGTGTATGGGAATTATGGGAAGCAGTTGGAACTGCAAAATGCGCCCGCCCCTGTGTCTGCTCAGGCGCTGCTGAATCTTCCGACTCAACCCAACTATGTGCTCAAGAATTCCGGCCCTTACTCAACGATCCTGAATTCAGTTGGCGAAGCTCTGCAAATGTACGCACGAGTTACAGGGCAAGACGTGTTGCCTAAACAACCCGCATTGCTGCGTCGTCTCGACGAGGAACTTTCTGGACGGCTGACGGCTTGGGGAATCCTTCCATCTCTTTCGATTTCTGGACTTTCGACAAATCGGATTGCCTATCGAGTTCCGTCGGGCGGTAGCATTTACGAATCGGATGTCGCTCACGAACTCGAACTCGCGTTCAAGACCAACGGAATCGGATTCCTGCTAATCGCGGAAAAGCGTCTTCAGGCGGTTGCCGTAGATGCCTTCACCAACAACGTACCATTCACCATGCGCGCTTTGCTCCCCGACAAAGCCCCTTCCGATTCCTCCTGGCTTTCCCCCTTCGGCCCGCTCACCACCAAAGCCGCCAAGGCCGCGAAGCTTTCTCCGGAAGAATCGAAACCGTATTCACTCCTCTACACCTACTCCCTCATCATCGCGCTGGTCTGCGGCACGGCGGGATTGCCGCACATCCTCGTGCGTTTCTACACCAACCCCGACGGCGTCGCGGCCAAGCGCACCACCATGTGGGTGATGATTCTCATCGGCATTTTCTATGTCTTCCCGCCCGTGTTCGGCGTCCTCGGACGCAATCTCATGCCCGAACTCTACACCGGCCTCTCCGGCATCAAGGGCACCGATCAAGTCGTGCTGAAGCTGCCGACCATTCTCGGCGAGAAGTATGGCGTGCTCGGCTCAATCCTCAGTGGCATCACGTGTGCAGGGGCGTTTGCCGCGTTCATGTCCACGTTCTCCGGCTTGCTCGTCTCGATGACCGGCGCCCTCGCGCACGACGTGTACGGCCGGATGCTGAAGCCGAATGCGACGGCTGACGAACGCACGCGCATGTTCAAGTTTGGTGCGGTGCTGCTCGGCGGCATGGCGATTGTGCTCGGTTCCTTCGTTGAGGCCTTGGAGATCAACTTCATGGTCGGCCAGGCCTTCGCCATCGCGGCGGCGAGTTACTTTCCGCTGCTGTTCATGGCCGTCTGGTGGCGCAGGCTGACGATGAAAGGCGCGGCTGTCGGCATGTTGTCCGGCGGCGTGGCGGCTTTACTCGCGGTGACGCTCACCAACTTGAGCACGCTGTCGCTTGATCCAGGTCCGATGGGCAAGGTGTTTTCGGTGTTTAAACCATTGAACGGTTTCTGGGCCGGGCATCCCCTGTTGCGCATCCTATGCGAACAACCCGCCATCTGGTGCGTCCCGCTGGCGATCGGTCTGATGATCGTAATTTCAAAGCTGACTGCATCTCAGGTGCCTTCCGACATCCGCATGAAGATGCTTGTGCTCCATGCGCCGGAAAAGCTCGGGCTGAAGCAAGATTACATTCAGGAGCATCAGCATGGGCATTGAAACCTCGCGCCTGCGGGCGTGAAAGGCTCAGGCAATGATCAATCCGTGCTGAACGAATGACTGGAAATCTCCAGCATTGATCGTCGCGCTTTTGGCGCCACAGCGAATCGCCGCGGCCGCGATCATGCAGTCCGCCAAAGACCGGGAGCGGCGACTTGTAAGATTGAACAACTGAGCAGAAAGCGCGGCATCGGCCGCGAGGAGTGGATCTGGCTAGGGAATGCTTTGCCTGGCGATGACTTCATCCGCTGCGTCGAGAGCGCCGCACGAATACTCCGCCCATGCCGAAGGATTCACCATCGGTAGCCCAGACGCGAATTCTGGCGTGAACCGGCGACTGTGGCTAGAACCAGAAAATTGGTATCGAAGTGAATTACGACGGGCGAGCGTGACCTCGATCCAGACTTATCGCCGGGCGTTTCGAATCGTTTCCATCCATGCCGCCCCCTTTTTCTCGTCCAGTTGCAAACGCTTCTGCAACGTTTCGAGCGCCTGCAACGGGGTCAGCTTTTGGTTTTCGATGGGAGCCGGCTGCAAAATAGTCAACAGGCCGCTGCTTTTCTCCGGCAGCTTCTCCGGTCCCTTTGACACGACTTTCCCGTGCTCGATCTCAACTTCGAGGGTCAGATAATTCATGGGGCTAATCTAACCTTGCTCCATGCTCTTGCGAACCAGTTCTGCGTAATGAAGGACGATGGACGGAGAGGTAATTCTCATCACCGGGCGTTTTGCATCTTCTCGTATTGCACAACGGCGGCGATCGCCCGCGGATCTCCTTTTTCGGCAAGTGTGTAGATCTCCGTCATCACGGCGGCAATGCTGTCCTGCAAGGCCATGCGTTGCTGGGGTGGCATGGCCGGCATGGCGCGCAATAATTGAAGACGAGTGACTGCATCTTCCATTTTTCCGGCCTTGTAATCTGCAAGCGCCTCTTTCACCTGTTTGGCCGGAGGCGGGCCGGCAGGAGCGGGGTCAGGACCAGTGTCGGGTGCGGCAGGCGTCGCTTCAACCTTCTCCATCGCAGCCGCGGCTTTTTCGAGTTCGACCACCGGATCCTGTTTGTGACACGCGCTCAAGACCACTGCGATGGCAGTCATCAAAGCGCAATGTATGTAAACCTGTTTCATGATTTTACAGGCGAGCATCCATGAGAAAGTTATCGTCCATCCTTTGTGGCAGGGTTGCACCAGAGGCGGTTCTTCGTCTTGATATTGCCTTCGGCGTAAAATTTCAGAGTTTTCAGATACTCAACGTGCCCGTCCACCACCCCAACGGTGGTGCCAATCGAATGAACCTTGGTAATGCCTTCGGCAGCGCTGCTGGATCCATCATTGAAGTCACCGGGATTTGTTTCCAATGCCTGCCAGAAAATGATGGAATCCGCCGGGAACGCGGACGCTTTGTAAGAGCTTGGAGAAATGCCACCAAACCCACAGACCGCGCCATTCATCAAATAACTGGACATCTTCTGAGCACGTCCGCGCCAACTTGCCTTGTTTGTCCGATCGAGAGGACACCGATAAATCCCGATGCTGTTGATGTACGTGTAAAGTAATCCAGTTTCGTAAGCGCGAACTTGATTCGTTCCGTAAGCTGGCTTCGAAATATCGGGGGGAGAATTTAAGGCGGCATCGTAAAGCCACCCTTTTCTAATCCAGGGCGAGTTCCAGTTCGGCTCCGGCAGGTAGTCGTTGAAATCCAATACATACATGTGCATCCCCAGCGTGATCTGCTTTACGTTATTCTGGCATGCAGCGCGCGACGCCTTTTCCTTTGCCTTGGAAAGCGCCGGCAGGAGCATGCCAGCCAGGATCGCTATGATGGCAATGACGACCAGAAGTTCAATGAGCGTAAACGCCCTCGGCAGCCGCTGAAGCAATGAAGGAACCGGAATGTGCTGGGCTTTCATCTGAATAGTGGTTTGAGGTTAGGTGGATGATTTCCTCTCGGAATTGGTTTGGATCTGGGGGTGAATAAAGAGTCGAACCCCCGGGAAGTCAACTGTGCGGTTTGCAGTGGCACCAATTCACTGATTGCACCACGGGTGCTGCGTGAGAAGCCTGGCCACTTGGACAGCGTGCGATGTCAGAGCCTGCCAGCAAGGAGGCATGCGCTCCCGTTGAACTTGATGTAATCACCGAACACTCAACCCTCATGTGATGGAAAATGGCGAGCTGGCTGAGAACCCGTGGTTATTTCTTCTTTGGTTGTTCCTTCGGGGCTTTCTTATAGACGTCAACGCGGGGAGGTTCTTGACGCTCCCGATCAAAGTTTGATGCCAGCGTCAAGGTGTCGTAACCGAGCTGGTAAATATTCAATCGATCGTCGTCCACATCTGACAACTCAGTTTCACTTGCACCACCCTTGATGTTGCCGAAACGGACAGCTTGAAATGCACCATGCTTCTCGATCTTTACCGTGCCCTCGGCGTAGAGGCGTAGGCTTCCGCCGGCGTCCATTCGCCAATACTTGAATTTATCCTTTGAAATCTCAATCGACGTCCTGACGATTTCGCCTTCGGAGTTCTTGCGCCCGGTGGTCCATTTTCCAGCCAGCCGTTCAAGGTCGTCGGCCAACGCTGATATGCCTCAAAAGAATCCAACAAGAAGCACGGTGATGAGTTTACGGGTGTGTATCGGGTTCATGATTTTCTAACGGCTGATCTGAGTTTGAACGCCTGCCGGGTCGGACGGCTTAAAACTGGACGGCTTCAAGGAACTTCAGGCTTTGCGGAATCTGCCTCTCCGAGAAGTGAGATTCGTCCTCGATGAAGTACCATTTTACACCGATGCTCTTTCCAGTCTTCAAGATCGCCGGCCAATTCATCTGTCCGGTTCCCAGAGTGACGTCGTTGTCCACGTCTGACTTGCCCGTCAAATCGCCTTTGAGGCCTTTCCTCATGTCTTTTACGTGCATGAGCTCAAACCGTTTTCCATACTTTTCCATCAGTTTGACCGGGTCCTGTCCGGGATGAAGTATCCAGAACACGTCGATTTCGTAGCGGACAAAATCCGGCTTCGTTTCGGCCATGAGCAGATCGAATAGCGTCCCGTTGCCGTGCGGTTCAAATTCATAACCGTGCGTGTGGTAAAAAAATCGAACCCCCTGTTTGGCAAGAATTTCACCGGCGTTATTGAAGACAGCGATGGCTTCCCGACATTCCTGCTCGTCAAATGTGCCCTCATGCGGAATCCATGCACAGCCGGCGTACTGCAAACCCAGTTCCTTCGCCTCGCGCGCCACGGCTTCGGGCTCCTTCTTATACCGGTCATACGAAAAGTGGGCGCTGACAGCCTTTAGTTTCCGTGAAGCGAGCTCACTCTTGAACTTGCCAATCGGCATTCCGTAAGTGCCTGCCAATTCAACATTCTTGATCCCGAATTTATGCACCTTATCGAGTGTGCCGGGAACGCTGTTACTGAATTGGAAACGCAGGCTGTAAAGCTGGAGCCCAATGGGTCCTTTGAAGCTCTTGCCGATCCCGGCCTGTTGTCCAGCGCCGTCAGCTCCAGAAGCATTGAAAAGAGAGAGGCAGAACACGAAAAAGACAATTGATCCCGTCGGAATGAATCGTTGCATGAGTCGGATGTAACATGTCCGCGGATGGAATGGAAGACAGGATTTCACGATCAAAGGCGGTTGAGGCGTATCCGCGCACTGCCCACGGCACTCGGCCTTCAGGCCGCTTCAACACCCGCACCAACATCCGCACGCAAATAAGAGAGGAGATGATCGGCCTGCAGGCATGCAAACGTCAAAGCGTAGTAACCGCATCACTCCAGCCTGGTTGACATCGTGGTCAGCACCTGGATGCGCCCGAGCAGTTGGAGATTGCCGGGCTTGCCAGGCAAGTGCGTCATGCCGGAACATTGCCCGATTCTTCCTCGTCGCTTTCCGCTTCTTTCTCTTCTCCGTTGTACTCGTGAAGTTTGTTGCGCAATGTCCGGATGCTGATGCCCAGAATCCTCGCGGCATGGGTTCGATTGCCTTTCATCCGTTCGAGCGCAGCCATGATGTGCCGTTTTTCCAGTTCCTCCATGGTCACGAACTCGATGTCGCCAGCCTTGGATTCCACCGAAACCGCCAGTGCAACGGACGGGGATGAAATCATTACCGGATCGGCAGGACGGATGGGCAGGCCCAGATGTTCTGGTTCGAGAGTGCCTGCCTCTCCGCAAAGGATCACCGCCCGTTCAATCACATTTTGCAGCTCGCGAACATTGCCAGGCCAATTGTGACGATCTAGCGCATCAAGGCATTCCATTGAAAGGCCGCGAATTCGAACACCGTGTTTGCGCGCGAAACGCTGGACGAACTGAGTGGCAAGGAAAGGCACATCTCCCCGCCGATCCCTCAGCGGCGGGATATGGACAGGGACGACATTCAGACGAAAAAAGAGATCCTGTCGGAACTCCCTCCGTTCCACGCTCTCGGCAAGATTCCGGTTGGTCGTCGCCAGCACGCGCACATCCACCTTGATCGTCCGGTTGCCGCCCACCCGCTCGAATTCACGCTCCTGAAGCACGCGCAGCAGCTTGGCCTGGACTTGTGGAGAAATCTCGCTGATCTCGTCGAGCAGGATGGTGCCTGTGTGCGCGAGCTCGAAGCGTCCCTCACGCTTGTTGAGCGCCCCGGTGAACGCTCCCTTTTCATGGCCGAAAAATTCGCTCTCGATCAAGTTCTCCGGAATGGCGGCGCAGTTAAGCTTGATGAACGGCGTATTGGCGCGGGGGCTCTGTCGGTAAAGTGCCCGCGCGACCAGCTCCTTGCCTGTGCCGCTCTCGCCACTGATCAGAACCGTGGCTTGCGTGCGGGCAATTTTTCGGATCAGCAGGCGAAGATCCTCCATCGGCTTGCTTTGCCCCAGCAGTTCGTAGCCATCCTCGTCCTCTTCCTGTTGAAGGTACTCATTGAGCTTTACAAGCTGGTTATGCTCCTCGGCTTTTTTGAGCGTGACATCGAGCTGGTCAGCGGTGAATGGCTTGATCAGGTAATCAAAAGCACCCGCCCGGATGCACTCCACGGCTGACTCCACAGAACCGAAGCCAGTCACCATCACCACCAGCGGCTTTTGAGGACGCTTTTGAAGTTCCCGCAGGAGGTCGGTGCCCTCACCATCGGGCAGCCGCACATCCAGGAACATCAGGTCGAAAGCATCGCGTGAGAGAAGATTCTGGCCGTCCGTGATCGAACTGGCCGTCACGACCTCATACTGTCGGCGCTTCAATTGATGCTCCAATGCACGACGGACAATCTCGTCATCGTCGAGGACTATGATTCTCTCAATCGGCATGGTGCGTTCGAACCGGCCATCGTGGCGGGGAGCCCAACAGCTCCGCCTGTACCGTGCTCTCATCTAGGTGTACGAAACTACACTCAGCAAGGCTTTTTTCCAGACACCAGCGGTGTTTGGATACAACGGAAACGTATCACGAAGGCGGATGGCCCGAAATCAGAGATCCGGGATTCTGGAGGGACTCCCCTGAATCCGAGCGAACATGGAGGGGAATCAGGCGGCCGCGCGCATTGGCGGCTTGGTGGCGGAAGCCTTCCCACCACCCCCGAGAACCCAGGTAAGAGCTTTAACCGCGAGCTCACTCATGAGGTAAGGTTTTCCGATAATGTCACTGCCACCATTGAGCAACGAGCGCGTCCGGGTTTCGAAATCACTCAAACTGCTGACGAAAATGATGGGAGTGGCCGCATTGACAATCGTCGCACGCAGCTTGGACGCCAGTTCAAATCCATTCAGGCCTGGCATCTCGATATCGAGAAATATCAAGTCGAAGCGATTTCTCTCCCCTAGCCCGGATCGATCATAGCCTGGCGGAAAACGGAGAGAGAAAAGTGCAATTGCGCTAGGTTTATCAAAGGGATTGGCACTGCACTGGCTTTCATTTCGAGCATGACAGACTGTTCAAACGACCCACTCCTTTTTCCTGACCTTGGC
>SIBF01000145.1 GCA_009695275.1 Pedosphaera sp.
AAGCCTTTCATCTGGACGGCGAAGGTGGCCGACATTATCCAGAAGCTTGAGCGGGCGCGGGCCAAACTGGAGGGGATCAAACCCGGCTGTACCCAGCCTCGTGGCAAAAAGAAGAAACGTAAAGTTATTTAAGAGACACTACACTAGCCCTCTGCGCAGTCAAGCCGTCGCCACGGTTTCAGAAGTATCTCGCCAGCGCCTCACAATGGCGCCCACTTCTGGTGTTTGTACCTTTGATAAACCCACTGAAAGTCTCGGTTCTTGGCATTGCCACCAGCCCAACCGAAGCTTTCCTTTCCAAAGGACGAGTCCCTGGCCGCCTTGATGACTCCGGCGTCCCGCCAACTGTGGCTCTCGGCGTGGGCATCTGCGAAGGAGAGCGTGCTGACATTACCATGGAAGATGGCGAAGGGATCCACCCAGCCCGGACTGGGCTTCACATCAATGACCCATGTGCCCAGAGCGTGACCGCGCGGATCGGCTTCCTCGATGAAGACCATCGCTTCCGAAGGGCTCAGGACGGTTCCGAGTTTCTCATAGTACGGTTGGGGTCCCGTAGTGAGGGATGAGCCTTGCCAGCCACCGCCATTCATGCCTTCGGCTTTTGAATAGCTGTCGTAGGCGTAACCTTTGGTCGGCTTCAATTTCTTCGTCCGCAGATCACCCGGGCAATGGTAGGAGCCGGCGCTGCTCGCATAGGGCCAAAGCGCCCCCTTCTTCAGGCCGTTCTCGATGAAACGCTGTGCAGCATCAGTGGTCATGTTGGCCGAGAATTCCACATACACTCCCTTGTCATTGTGCGGGCCAGGCCAGTAGCCGCCGCCGGGATTTCCGATCTGCCCCGGACCCGGGGTGTTGTAGATCATCTTGTCGTTGTTATCGTCCGCGTAGAGAACGAACGCGAGGAGTAGCTGCTTCTGGTTATTCAGGCAGGCGGCGTTAGTAGCCTTGAGTTTTGCCCGGCTCAATGCCGGCAACAACATTCCCGCAAGGATCGCAATGATCGCGATCACGACGAGAAGTTCGATCAATGTGAAGCCCTTCATGGAGGGCTTTGCGGTGACGCAGGAGCAATTTGTCTTCATAACTTCGAGGGGAGTTCTTGCAGGCGACCGGAGAGGCAACTCGCCGCTAAAACTCCTTGCCGTCCAGGCTCCAAATGGAACCCGGCAACATTTCACAGCGGCGCCCATTTTACGTGTTTGTATCGTTGATAAACCCACTGAAAGTCCGGGTTCTTGGTATTGCCACCAGCCCAATAGAAACTTTCCTTTCCTAAGGACGAGTCCCTGGCCGCCTTGATTACTCCGGCGTCCCGCCAACTGTGACTCTCGGCGTGGGCGTCAGCGAAGGAGAGCGTGCTGACATTCCCATGGAAGATGGCGAAGGGATCCACCCAGCCTGGACTGGGCTTCACATCAATGACCCAGGTTCCTTTGTTGTTGCCGCGCGGATCAGCCTCCTCAATGAAGACCATCGCTTCTGACGGGCTCAGGACTGTTCCGAGTTTTTCGTAATACTGTTGGGGTCCCGAAGTGAGGGACGAACTTTGCCAGCCGCCGCCATTCATGCCGTTGGCTTTCGAGTAACTGTCGTAGGCGTAACCCTTGGATGGCTTCAACTTCTTCGTCCGCAGATCACCCGGGCAATGATAGGAGCCGGGACTGCTCGCGTAGGGCCAGAGTGCGCCCTTCTTCAGCCCGTTCTCGACGTAGCGCTGTGCAGTATCAAGCGACATTTTGGCAGTCAGATCCTCGTACTGTCCCTTGTCATTGTGCGGACCAGGCCAGTAGCCGCCGCCGGGATTTCCGATCTGTCCCGGACCCGGGTCGCTGTAGATCATTTTGTCGTTATTGTCGTCCGCGTAGAGAACGAACGCGAGGAGTAGCTGCTTCTGGTTATTCAGGCAGGCGGCGTTCGTCGCCTTGAGTTTGGCCCGGCTCAATGCCGGCAACAACATTCCCGCTAGGATCGCTATGATCGCGATCACGACGAGAAGTTCAATCAATGTGAAGCCCTTCATTGAGGGCACAACGGCGGCGCAGGAGCGATTTATCTTCATAACTTCAAGGGGTTTCTTGGGAGTGACAGTAGTTTTCTTGTTGCCCATGACAAGGCTTTTCAGAGCCTTTTTCGTGTGATATTTCCAGGCACACCTTCCACCGGAAACCGACTGCGAACTCGCAACTCGACTGATGATCCCCGCAGCCGTCAGCGTCGGTGAAAGAGATCCGATTGGTGGGCGGATTCGTTGGACATGATCGGTCCGCAGGATGGGGGCATGTCCGGGAATGGATCGAGGCCGACTCGAAGCATGTTCAGGTCGGTTCCATTACACTCATCCGGTAAAACTCCTTGCCGTCCACGTGTCTCACAGACAATAACTGAATCACGTATCCCAAACAAACGTCAGCCAAACTCATGAATCATCCGGTCTTTTCACATTCTGTCGCCGCCCTTTGCGCAATCGCGGCATTTCTTTCCACCTCGGTTTCCACGCCAATCCGCGCGGCAGACTCCGCCCTTAAAGCGGCGGCGCCTGTCGGCGAATTGCACACCTTGCCTGGCTTCAAGGTGGAACTAATCCTCAGTGGTGGTCCTGGGGACGGCTCGTGGGTCAACATGTGTACCGACAACAAAGGCCGCCTCATCATCAGCCCGCAGTACGCCAAGCCCAATCCCGATGGTGGCCTGCTCCGCGTCACGCTAGGTGCGGATGGCAAACCTGCCAAAAGCGACTGGATCGCCAAGCCGCTCTACGACGCGCAGGGGATGGTTTTCGCCTACAACGCGCTTTGGGTTGTGGTGAACAAATACAACAGCAGCTTTGAGAGCGGCCTTTATCGCATCACCGACAAGGGCAATGACCGCTATGAAAATATCGAGCTGATCAAAAAGATTCCCGGTGGCGGTGAACATGGGCCTCATGCGATCGAACTTGGTCCGGACGGAATGCTTTACATCATGTGCGGCAATCACACCCAGCTCCCTGAAGGAATCAACCCGAACTCGCCGCATCGAAATTACCACGAAGATCATCTCCTCCCCCGGCAGTGGGACGGGAACGGTCACGCCGCTGGGATTCTGGCGCCAGGAGGTCATGTCATGCGGATGGACAAGGATGGCAAGAACTGGGAACTCTTCTGCGCTGGTTTCCGCAATCAGTTCGATTTTGCGTTCAATGCCGATGGTGAGTTGTTCACTTACGACTCGGACATGGAATGGGACTGGGGCATGCCTTGGTACCGTCCGACGCGCGTCAACCACTGTGTTTCGGGTGCCGAATTCGGCTGGCGTTCCGGCACTGGCAAATGGCCTGATCATTACCCCGACAGCCTGGGCGCGATTGACATCGGCATCGGCTGTCCGACCGGCGTGGTCAGTGGCAAAGGCGCGAAATTTCCCGCGAAGTATCAGCGCGCGATCTACGTCATGGACTGGACCTACGGCCGTTTGATCGCCGTGCATACGGAACCGGACGGCGCGAGCTACAAGGGAAGCTGGGAAAATTTCATCTGCCCGAAAGGACTTGTTGAACCCGGAGGCCCCAAGCCGCCGCTGAATCTCACCGATATGGTGATCGGCAAGGATGGCGCGATGTATTTCGCCATCGGTGGCCGAAGCACGGCGGCGGGTCTTTATCGAGTCACTTACACGGGTAACGAATCCACCGCGGCTGCGTTCAAACCAAACCAGGCTGGTTCAAAAGCACGCAAACTTCGTCATGAACTTGAAACCTACCACGGTCACCAGGACTCGAAGGCCGTAAACTTCGCCTGGAAACACCTCGATAGTGAGGACCGCTCCATTCGTTATGCCGCCCGCATCGCCATCGAAAGCCAGCCCGTAGCTGAATGGAAGGACCGGGCGTTGGCAGAAAAAAAGCAGCGTGCTGGTCTGACAGCACTGCTCGCTCTGGCAAGAGTCGGCGGCAAGGATTCACAATCCGATCTGCTCAATGGGCTGGCCCAGTGGCCTATGAGCTCTCTCAACGATGAATGGAAGCTGAACAAACTCCGCGTCATTCAATTGAGCCTGATCCGGCAGGGCAAACCGTCTCCAGAGCTGGTGAAGATGGGCCTTGAAAAACTCGGCCCGCTATTCCCAGGCCCGAACGAGCTGATAAATCGCGAGCTGGTCCAGATTCTTATTTATCTCGAAGCGCCGGACATTGTTTCGAAGACCCTGCAACACATCGCGTCCTTGAAGAACCAGGAAGACATCGTTCATTACGTATTCCACCTCCGGACCGCGAAGAACTGGACCATTGATCAACGCCGCAATTACTTCGGCTACTACGCCAAGGATCGTTCCGGCTGGACGCATCCGGACTTTGTCAATCGCTGGTTCGCCGAAGCGGGAAGGCCCTACGGCGACGGTTCCAGTTTCGCCAACTTCCTCAAAAACTTCCGGAAGGAGGCCACGGACAATTTAACCGCTTCCGAGCAAAAGGAACTCGATCCATTGCTCGCCTCACTTGCCACGCCGTCAGAAGGACGCCCGTCCTCTGGCGCATTTCCTAAGCTGCAGCCGCGCAGCGTCCAAAAGGAATGGAAGACCGATGATCTCGCTCCATCGCTTGCCCAAGTGGCCAGTGGCCGAAACTTCAACAAGGGCCGGCAAGCGTTCGTGGATGCCCAATGTCTCGCGTGCCATCGCTTCGGAAACGAAGGCGGCGGCACGGGTCCGGATCTCACAGCCGTGGCGACACGTTTTGGACGTCGCGACATTCTCGAATCGATCACCGAGCCATCGAAAGTTGTTTCTGAACAATTCCAGAACACGACACTCTTCCTTAAGAATGGCGAGGATGTGACCGGTCGCATCATGGACGAGAATGCTGTCCGAGTCATCATCCAGCCGAATCCACTGCAGCCCGAGAAAATTGAAGTGAAGATCGGCGACATTTCAAAGCGCCAGCCATCTAAAGTCTCACCAATGCCCGAAGGACTCGTGAATGTGCTCTCGAAGGAGGAAATCCTCGACCTCATCGCGTTCCTCGAATCCGTTGGCAAAAACTCCGCTGCCGCGTTCAAGAAGTGAGGCGAAGTTAATTGGTTAAGTTTAACCGGCGCCAAGCAGCAAGAGCGCGGAATGATTCCGCGCTCCTGTTGAAGCGGTTTGATTTGGGACCAGCTTTTCAACGGTGAGCGAAGCCGGAATCAGGATGAGTGATGCTGCCGGTGCGTTGGCCGCATGGCGGTGGTGCATGAAAAAAGCGACGCCTCGCGGCGTCGCGAATTTTTTCATAACAAAACCATCAAGCCGAGATGTCCTACACTCAGAGCGCTGCCGCCACGAGATCGCCGACTTCGCGCGTGCCGTAACCCATCTTGCCTGCCGCGAGAGACTGAATCTTCGTGTTGATGATCTTGATCACCGCATTCTCGATGGCCGCGCCGGCCTTGGCCTCACCGAGGAAGTCGAGCATCATGGCGGCGGCGTTGATCGCCGCGAGCGGGTTGATGACGTTCAGTCCAGTGTACTTCGGCGCGCTGCCGCCCATCGGCTCGAACATCGAGGTGCCTTCTGGATTGATATTGCCGCCGGCGGCGACGCCGAGGCCGCCCTGGATCATGGCGGCGAGGTCGGTGATGATGTCGCCGAACATGTTGTCCGTGACGATCACATCAAACCACTCCGGGTTCTTCACAAACCACATGCAAATGGCATCGACGTGCGCATACTCGGTCTTGACGGTCGGATACTTCGGGCCCGTCTCTTGAAATGCGCGAAACCAGAGATCGAATGCGTAGGTCAGGACGTTGGTTTTGCCGCACAACGTCAGTTGGGCCGTCTTGCCCGCGCTGGTGTCCTCGGGTTTGAGGCCCTTCCACGGCTTGCCAGCGCGCTGCTTCTTTGCCAGCTCGAAGGCATACTTCAAGCAACGATCGACGCCGCGCCTTGTATTGACTGACTCCTGAATCGCAACCTCGTGCGGCGTGCCTTTGAACAGGTAGCCGCCGGCACCGGCGTAAAGACCCTCGTTATTTTCACGCACCACGATGAAATCCACATGCTCCGGACCCTTGTCCTTGAGCGGGCAATCCTGCGAGCGGAAAAGTTTCACCGGACGGAGGTTGATAAACTGCTCCAGTTCAAATCGAAGCCTGAGCAGAATTCCTTTCTCCAGAATGCCGGGCTTGACCTGCGGATGGCCAACGGCGCCAAGGTAAATCGCCTTGAACTTCCTGAGTTCATCCACAGCGCTGTCCGGTAGCACTTCGCCGGTCTTGAGGTAGCGGTCGCCACCGAAATCAAAATGATGCCAGTTGAGCTTGAAGCCGGACTTGGCCGCGATGGCTTCGGAAACCTTGAGGGCTTCCTTCGTAACTTCCGGTCCCGTTCCGTCGCCACCAATGACTGCGATATCGTAGCTGTTCATGATTAACTTTCTTCGTTCAGATTGCCCGCGGTCAAAAGCGGGAAGCCGGATGCTAGAAGCGTGCTCTAAAATTGCAAGGGGTGCTGCGGCTGGGGATTTTGGCACGGTGCATTCACAAGTTGGCGGTGCCCGAAGGCGATTTATGGACTTCGGTGGCAGAGCGCAGCGGCGACACCGCTTTCGAGCGCACCGGGCCGTCGCCCATCGCTCCCCCGCTCGTGCGTGCTAAAGCGGCGTGGCGCTTCGCTTCCCGCCGCAGTCCAAAAACCCGCCCCGCGGGCTCATCGTGCCGTTGGCCCTCACCCGCTCTTAATCACACCCATTTTGGCCGTGGGCTGCGCCAACCGGGACAGCGCAGCCCACGGCCAAATGACTCGCCGACCGAAGGATTTTCGTGGAAAAGGGCGTCTAGTTTCGTTGCTCCTTAGTCGAGAACCCGCAAGGGATATTCACCGGTGCCCGTGCGGAAGCACTCGCGCCCCGCCGCCCGGTGAGCGCAACTCCCACTCCCGCTTCAGCAGACCAAACACAAACTCACTGTCCCAATACCCCTTGTACCACCGATGCTCAACGAAATGAGCCTCCTGTCGGAAGCCCAAACGTCTGAACAGCGATGCGGCTGCGGGATTCTCGGCGTCCGTGACCGCTGAAATCCTGTGCTTGCCCAAAGTACCGAACACAAAATCCAGCAGGCAACCCAGTGCCTCAGTGGCGTAGCCCAAGCCTTGATGACTGGGGGCGAGGGTGATGCCAACCTCCATCTGACGCAGATCGTCCTGCCGGCAGTGCAGGCCGCAATCGCCCACCATGCTCTCCGTCGCCCTCTCGACAATTGCCAACTGAAACCACGTCCCGGGAACACCCGGCTCACTGTGGCTCTGACTTTCGATGAGGCGTGCCGTGTCGTCCGGCCCGAACGACTCCCACCCCTGGTACCGTGCCACCTCCGGCAGCGAACGATAACTGCACAGCGCCGTGTCATCGCCACTCTGCAACCGGCGAAGGAGAAGTCGCGGAGATGACAAGGGATTTGGAAAGACACTGCTCATGGCATGACGATAGAGACGATCAACCTAAAAACGGAAGATCAGAAACCACGGATAGAAACAACTTCAATTGAATCTGTCCTGCAAATTTGCCTTCACCCAGTGGGTAAAGGCGACGCGCGGCGGAAGCAGTTCATCATCCGTGTTATCCGTGAAATCCGTGGTCGCAACTGCTTTTTCCAGGTTCAACAGTTAAGTGAGCCACAAAACGGCGCTGATTTTGGATGATGCCGCGGGAGCCGGGAGAGTGGCGCTCGGGACGGGTTCATGGGGTTTGAGGTAAGCATGGCAGGGCGGGGCTGCCAATCTCCATAACGTCTATGATCAAGTCCATCATTGAAACACTGTCAAAAGCCGTCGCAGGTTCGACGAAACCTTCAAGCATGCAGGGGTCAACGCCAGCCGCTCCTCAAAACCGCCAACTTGGAGGGGGAAGCAGATGGATGCACCCGAAAGTGGCATGGCGGTTAATGAACAAATTTTGAGTGGTTTGGCGCTCCGCCGCGTATTATAGTGCGACCGAAAGTTCAAACTTATGAAACTCCTCAAGCATCTCCAAACGTCAATTCTGATCGTCGCCTGCATTGCAGGACTCCAGGCCTCTGCCGCCGACAAAAAGGCGGACAAGGCTGATTCCAAGGCTGCCAAAGACAATTATCCACTCAAGACCTGCGTCGTTTCTGACGAGAAGCTGGGTGAAATGGGCGCTCCCTTCGTGTTCAAGCACGAAGGCAAGGATGTGAAGCTCTGCTGCGAATCCTGCAAGAAGGATTTCACCAAGAACCCAGCGAAGTTCATGAAGAAGCTTTCGAAGGCCGAAAAGAAGGCGAACAACAAGTCCTGAAGCGTCAAATGCACACGACCATGAAGGCTTTCGTCTCGATCCTTTTCAGCATCGCGCTGCTGTGGACTCAGACCGCCTTCATGGTTGACCCCGCAGCCTCTCCGGCCCACGAAAGCCTGCAGAAGAAATGTTGCAAGTGCGAGAAGATGGCCTGCTGTGTTTCCCCAGTGCCAACGTCCATTCCGAGGACCATGCCGGCAGCCAGTTCAAGATCGGTTTCGCACGAGACAAATATTCGAGTGTTAAGCGCCGAAATTGCCCGCCTGAGTCTTCCTGATCCGAGGCCGGCTGATGGATTGTCCGAGAGCCAGTCTTCCTCCGCAGTTGTTGCGCCGCCTTCGATCCAGGCGCGGCTCTGCATCTTCCTCATCTGAACGAGCGACCTTCCCGCCCGTAGTGTGCCCTGAGCAGCCGGAGTGTCTCCGCTCATGGTTCCTGACTCGTGAAGTGTTTTTGCTCGTTATGAAGTACTCATTCGCAATTCTAGTTGTTTTCAGCGCAATCGAAATGTCGGCCTCTCAAAAAATGTGGGCCGCCGATGTGTCAACCAATACGGTGCTGGTCACGCCGGCTTTTCTCAGCCGGCTTGCTGAGGAAGCGCGTACCAATAATCCATCCCTCCGTGCCGCTGCCGCGCGTGTTGAAGCGGCTGAAGCGGAGAAGGCTGCTGTCCGCAAATGGGATGATCCGATGCTCATGCTTGGTGGAGCCCCTGGCAGCAGCGCCATGCGGCAGGAGCAGGGCGATTTCGTCTATGGTATTGAGCAGCGCCTGCCTCTCTGGGGCAAATTTCGTGCCGCTCGAAAGATCGCCCAGGCTGAGATCGAGCGCACTCAGGCGCAGGCGGACTTCGATTTTCAACGGCTTCGTCTGGCTATCGTCCGCCAGGCGTTGCGCACTGCGGTGAGCGACGAAACGCTTGATGTGGGGCGCGAGGATCTCGCATGGCTGGAGACGATGACAAGAAACGTGGAAAGTCGTTATCGCACCGGGGATGGCGGTCAGATTGAGGTGTTGCGGATGCAGAACGAACGGTCCAAGCGTGTCCAGCAACTCACCACCGAGGAGCGTCAACTCGATCAAGAACGATTTCAATTGAACCGGCTGCTGGCGCGTTCCCTCACAAATTCATGGCCCAGGCTCGAACTTCCTCGCATCGCGCCATCGATTGCCTTCAACGAGCGTCTTCAAAAGCTGGCATTGACAAACGAGGCCCGGCTTCGCGTCCTCAGGCATGAAGTTCATCATGCTCTTGCCAGCAGCAGGCGCACGGAGAAACAGCGGCTGCCTGATGTAAGTCTGGGCGTCGAGGGACGTCAATACAGTGGTGACGGCGAGTTCAAGGAGGGCCTCATTGCAGTGAAACTAAATTTCCCCTGGTTCAACCGTGGCAAGTACCGCAAGGAAATCGAACGTGACCGCGCAAAGTTACGGGCCGCCGAACAGGAACTGGCGGATTACGAATTGAATGTTCCCACCGAGGCTCGTGGCATTGTGACCCTGGCGGATGCCGCCCGACGGCAGGCGCTGCTCTACCGCGACGAAATCATTCCACGGAGTGAGATGGCTTTGAAGAGTGCGCACGCCGCCTGGATTTCCAACAAGGGCATGTTCCTGGACATGATGGAAGCGCGCCGAATGTCGCTCGAAGCGCGGATCGAATATGCCAAAGCAGTCGCGGAGCAGTATACCATGCTGGCAGAACTGACTCTTTGCTGCGGCGCGGCGGACCTTGAGTCTCTGCAAATGCTGGGCACCCCAGTGCCTCCACAAACCGAGCTGGATCGAAAGCCAGACTGAAATCAAGAAGCTCCAATGAAAGCCACGACTTTTCTACTCATCCTTGTCACTGCCGCCGCTGCCGGGACAGCGGGCTGGTTTGCCGCGCGCCATTCCCAACCGGCCATGAGCGGCGACGCGCCCTCAGAGCGAAAGATCCTGTACTACCAAAGCCCGATGCATCCGCACATCAAGTCGGACAAACCCGGGAACTGCACGATTTGCGGAATGAAGCTGACGCCGGTTTATGAGGGGGAAAAAGGCTTCGCTGTCGGCTCAGGATTCGTGACGCTGTCAACGAGCGCGGTCACCGTCATTAACGTGCAGATGGAGCAGATCCGCCGCCGTCCCCTGGTTCGCACACTGCGCGTGGCGGGACGGATCGATGACGACGACACACGTCACCGGTTCGTCTCCGCCTACATCGACGGACGCATCGATAAGCTGGCGGTCAATCACGTCGGCGCTGCCGTCGTGGCGGGTGAGCCGTTGGGAACTTTTTACAGCCCGCAACTTCTCACGGCCGAACAGGAATACCTGACGCTGCTCAAGGAAGGACGCAGACGTGAAGTGAACGGCATCGGCTCCACCGC
This sequence comes from Pedosphaera sp., assembly GCA_009695275.1. Lineage (GTDB taxonomy): Bacteria > Verrucomicrobiota > Verrucomicrobiia > Limisphaerales > F1-12-MAGs170 > F1-120-MAGs170. Next base: position 10,648 of record SIBF01000145.1, read on the forward strand.
CCTCGCCGAGGAACATGCACGATTGGTGCAAAGCGCCGCACAACGACTTCGACGCCTCGGGGTCACGGACACACAGATCATCGCGCTGGCGGACAAGCAGGAATCATCCTCCCAGACGGAGTTACGCGCGCCAATCACCGGCACGGTGGTGAGCCGGTTCGCCTACGAAGGGCAGTACGTCAAGGAAGGTGAAAAACTGTTCGAGATCGGGGACTTCTCGAAAATGTGGTTCCTTTTCGATGCCTACGAGCGTGATTTGCCGTGGGTCAAACCCGGGCAAGTGGTCGCGATCACGACACCTTCCGTTCCAGGAAAAGTCTTCACGGCACCGATTGTTTTCGTAGATCCGAACTTCAACGAGATGACGCGAACAACACGCGTTCGGGTGGAGATGGAGAATCCGTTGATCGAAGAGCAGGGCCTTCGACGGCGCGTCCTGTCCCACCGGCTCTTTGCGGAGGGCGTCGTCAAAGCCGACATGCCAGAGGTGCTTGCGATTTCACGGAGCGCAGTGCTCGCCGCCGGGCAAAATGCCGTTGCGTATGTGGCATTGGGTGGCGGCAGCTTTCAGCAACGCACGCTGAAACTTGGGCGCATGGGTGACGACGCCTGGGAAGTGCTCGAGGGTGTCTCGGAAGGGGAAAAAGTCGTGACTTCAGGGAATCTTCTCATAGACGCCCAGGCTCAATTGAACCAGTCGGCGGAAACCGGGGGCGTCACGACAACTGAAACAAACCTCGTCTTCGCAGCCTCGCTTCCAGCGTCGGTGGCCAGACAAAAGGCTGCAATTGAGGTCGAGAAGCTCAGCGCTGCGCAAGAATCCGCGGCAAAGGATCTCCTCAAAGTCGTCGATAGCCTTACCTCTTCTCTCGCAGCAGACAGCCTGGACCAGTTCAACCAGCACACCACCGGCATTCACCCGGCGATCAAGAATTTGGCGGATGGTTTGTCCAGTTCCCCGGCATGGAAAGTCTTGGTTGAAAGATTGAATTCCGTCGGGCACCTCGCGGCAGCCAAAGACATCGCCTCAGCACGCAAGGCGTTTCAGCCCTTGAGCGACGCCACGGCCAGCCTGGTGAAGCAACTCCGGACCATGGACACCAATTTCGCGACCGTGAAACTTTATCGCTGCCCAATGACCAACAAGGCGTTCCCCGGAGCACCGAAAACCGGGGAATGGATCCAACTGCAAGGCCCCATTCACAATCCATACTTCGGCAAGGAAATGCTGGATTGCGGGACGGAGATCAAGACCAGCGAGTAGTCGAAATCCTCGAAAGCAAAGCACTGCCATGATCAACAAACTCATCGAATGGTCCCTCAAGAATCGATTCCTTGTCGCATGTGGCGTCGTACTGATGATTGGGTTGGGGATTCGCGCCATTTACCGGACGCCGGTGGATGCGATTCCTGATCTCAGCGAGAATCAGGTGATTGTGTTCGCGGACTGGATGGGACGCAGTCCGCAAGAAGTCGAAGACCAGGTCACTTATCCGCTTTCAGTGAACCTGCAGGGCCTTGCCGGGGTCAAAGCCGTGAGGGCCACTTCAATGTTCGGTTTTTCGCTCATCACCATCATCTTCGAGGATGAGGTGGACAATTATTTCGCCCGAACCCGCGTTCTCGAACGACTGAACTATCTTGGTGACATTGTTCCGGCCGGAGTTGTGCCAAAGCTTGGGCCCGACGCCACCGGCCTCGGCTGGGTTTATCAGTATTATCTGGAAGTGGACCCGGCCAAAGCTCCGCAGGGCGGTTACGACCTTGGGGAGCTGCGCGCAGTGCAGGACTGGTTCGTGCGCTACCAGCTCAACGCCGTTCAAGGCGTTGCGGAAGTCGGAAGCGTCGGCGGATTTGTGAAGCAATACCAGATCGACGTGTCCTCCACGAAGATGCGGTCGCTGGGCGTCTCAATGCAGGAGGTCATGGAAGCCGTCGCCCAGAGCAACCTCAACGTCGGCGGAAAAGTCGTCGAGGAAAACGGCATGGAGTTCGTGGTTCGTGGCATTGGCCTCATCCAGACGACCAACGCCGTCCATGAGCTGGAGCAGATCGTTTTGATGGAGCGAAACGGCACTCCCATTTACCTGCGCGATGTCGCGACGGTGCAGGTGGGCGGGGATTTCCGCCGGGGTGCGCTCGATGTGGCCGGACGTGAAGTCGTCGGCGGCACGGTCGTCATGCGGACAGGCGAAAACGCCATGCAGGTCATCCGGCGCATCAAGGACAAAATTTCACAAATCTCCTCCAGCCTGCCGCCCGGGGTCTCGATCCGGCCATTTTACGATCGCAGCGAGCTGATTGACCGCACGATCGACACGCTCAAGCACGCTCTCACTGAGGAAATCATCCTCGTCACCCTCGCTCACATCATTTTCCTATGGCACTTCCGCAGCATTCTGATCGTCACCCTCCCTTTGCCGATCTCGATCCTGGTGTCGTTTGTCTTGATGAAGCAATTCGGCATTACCTCGAACATCATGTCCCTCTCGGGAATCGCAATCGCCATCGGCGTCCTCGTCGATGCGGCGATTGTCATGACTGAAAATGTCATCCGGCACTGCGAGAGAGCCGAGGAACAGAAGCGGAGCAGGTCGGTGAATCAGTCGTCAGTCCTCAGTGATCAGTCACTGGACAGGATTTCACCTCAAGCAGATCCACTGAAAACTGATTCACTGATCGCTTCCTCCAGTGTCCGCCTTACTCCGTCCGAAACTTTTCAAGTTACTCTAAACGCGGCGCGACAAGTGGGCCGTCCGATCTTCTTTGCCATGGTGATCATCATCCTGGCGTTTGTTCCCGTGTTCGCCTTGTCCGGGCAGGAGGGGAAACTCTTCCATCCGCTCGCGTTCACCAAGACGTTTGCGATGATCGGATCGACCTTGCTGGCAGTGACCATCGTCCCCGTGCTCTGCGTCTCACTGGTGCGCGGTCCATTTCACTCTGAAGATCGGAATGTGATCATGAGCTTCCTGCTGCGATTGTATGATCCAGTTTTGAACTGGGCGCTCGGACACCGGAAAGTGGTGCTGGCTTCAGCCGGAGCACTGCTTTGCGCCGCTCTCATCGTCGCGTTTGGCGTACCTCACGCCATCCTCGGAATTGTCGCTTCAGTCTCCACCCAGCCCGAGGTGGTTGAAACTTCAGCGCAGACGAACGGCTCCAGACAGGATGCGGCAATCCACCGCTTCTCGACTCAATTCCCGAAACTCTCCCGGCTCATGTCCGGAATGGGAAGCGAGTTCATGCCGCCGCTCAACGAAGGCAGCCTGCTTTTCATGCCCGTGCTCCTGCCCAGCACTTCGCTGACGGAAGTGAAGCGCATCATGTCCTGGCAGGATCAGGTGATTGCCAGTTTTACAAACGAGGTTGCCTCCGTGGCAGGAAAACTGGGACGAGCTGAAACCGCGACGGACCCCGCGCCGGTGGAGATGATCGAAACGACAATCATGCTGAAGCCAGAGTCGGAATGGCGCCAGGGAATGACCAAGGAAAAGCTCATCAGCGAAATGACCGAGAGGCTGACGCAAGTGCCAGGTTACATCCCTGGATTCCTGCAGCCGATCGAGAACCGAATCCTGATGATCAGCACTGGCATCCGCGCTCAGGTTGGCATCAAGATTCTCGGCGACAACATCGACAAGCTTCAGCAAAAGGCTTTTGAAGTAGAACGAATTGTCCGTTCGGTGCCGGGAGCCATCGGCGTGGCACCGTCCCGGGTGCAAGGCAAACCTTATGTTGAAGTCGAAGTGGATCGTTCCGCCATGGCACGATATGGATTGCGGGCGCGGGACGTTCTGGAGGTTGTCGAAGCCGGTCTCGGCGGGCGCAACGTCACCACAACGATCGATGGCCGGAAGCGTTTCCCGATTCAGGTCCGTTTGCAGCGTGACGAACGCGACGATATCGAGCGTTTAGGCAACGTGCTCGTGGCGACACCGTCGAAGAAGTTCATCCCTCTTGGACAAGTTGCGAAGATCCGGCGGAGTTCAGGTCCTAGCGAGATCGCCAGCGAGAACGGAAGGCTTCGCGTATTTGTGCAGGCCAATGTCCAGGACCGGGACCTGGGCGGATTTGTGAATGAGGTCAGGGCTCGGCTGGAGAAGGAGCTAAAGCTCGAAAATGGAATGACCATCGAGTTTAGCGGCCAGTACGAGAACCAGATCCGTGCTCAAAAAACGCTGCGAGTGATCGTTCCCACAGTGCTCTTCATTATCTTCCTGTTGCTCTACATCGTTTACGGCAACCTCAAGGAAGCGGCGCACGTCATCCTCGCCGTCCCATTTGCACTCACTGGCGGGGTGTTTCTCCAGTATTTCCTCGGATACAACTTCAGCGTCGCGGTTTGGGTGGGTTACATCGCTCTGTTCGGCACCGCCATCCAAACAGGTGTGGTGATGGTAATTTACCTGGAGGAGACGCTCGCTGCCCGACGGGCCGAACGTGGCAGCGCATTCACTCACGCAGATCTGCTTCAAGCCATCAAGGACGGTGCGCGCCTGCGCTTGCGGCCCAAAGTAATGACCGTCGCCACCATCGTAGCCAGTCTGTTGCCGATCATGTGGAGCACACGCACGGGCGCGGAAGTGATGAAGCCGCTGGCCACGCCGGTCATCGGCGGGATGATCAGCAGCTTGATCCACATTCTGATTGTGACTCCGGTGATTTTCGCCTGGCTTCGTGAACGTGAATTGAAGAAAAGTTCAGCCGCATCAGATCGATCAGTTTGAAAGCATCCCCGAACTGCTGAAGGCACGAATATCGGCTGACCTTCAAAAGCATTCTAAGCCGGAACAATTCATTAGCCTAACTTCCCGGGCTGTATTCAAAAACTTCAGCAATTGTGATGTTTTTATAGAATATGTAGCAAGTAATAGTGTGATATAAGCAAATATATTGCTTGATGGTAATAACTATTGAGTTTACAAGAGTAGCCAGTGTTTGTCCAGA
>SIBF01000146.1 GCA_009695275.1 Pedosphaera sp.
GGCTCCAAGTCGGAGATCCGCCTCCATCTGGAACCAGCGCCCCAGTGAGCAACAGGATGCCCAGGCACCACCTTCATTCCAGCTCCCCTTGACGGAACTCAACTTCCCATTCTTCCAAAGCCAGTCCGAAGGTTTTGCTGAGGTCTGATACTCGGTTGACTCGGTTGTCGGCTTGACCAGTCCGGTGGGATCCTTTGCGCCGAACGGGTACGGGCTTTATGACATGGCTGGGAACGTATGGGAGTGGTGTTGGGATTGGTATGGGGCGTATTCAGGTGGGTCTCAAACTGATCCCCGTGGTCCCGTCTCAGGCCGGGATCGCGTGTTCCGGGGCGGCAGTTGTTGGGATCTCGCGATCGGCTGCCGGTCGGCGAACCGCCTCTTCTCGCCGGGCTTCTGGGGCAACTACGTCGGATTCCGGTCCGTCCTGCCATCAGGTCAGTAAGAGCTGCAACAGGAGAGCGTAGCGGTCAGCAGAGATCGCATCGGAGTAAAAGAGTTGGTGGGCAGCGGTGCCCTCACCCCGCCGTGAACGTGAGGCTGGCCACGCTACTCCTCGGCGGTGCGAGGACACACCGGCCCTACCTTGGTGTCCCCTCCAACCCGATGGCAGCCCGTCCTTCAGAGCGAGAGACGGTGGTAGGGCAGCGGTGTCCTCACCGCGCCGCGAACGGGACGCCGCGCCACGCCGCTCCCCGGCGGTGTGAGGACACACCGGCCCTACCTTGGTGTCCCCCCAACCCGATGGCAGCCGATCTTTCGGAACAAGCGCCGCTGGTAGGGCAGCGGTGTCCCCACCGCGCCGCGAACGTGATGCCATGCCACGCCGCTCCCCCCGGCGGTGTGAGGACACACCGGCCCTACCTTGCTGTAGCATTCAGCTCAATTGTAGCCGGTCCTTCGGACGGTACACCCACGGCCATTCTTCGGCGCGTTCGCACAAGCCCAAGCGCACAGGATTCATCAAGACGTAACTCGTCTTTTCCTCCAACTGACGATGATCCCGCAACCGGTGATCGAAAAAATCCCGCTGCCATTTCACTCTATGTTCACGAGCCAGATATTTCTTCCAATCGTTGACTGTTGCTTTGAGGCCCGGCTCACGCGGGAAGGCGATAATGGCGTGCAAATGATCGGGCATAAGCAGCAGAAGACGGCAGTGCCATTTGAATCGCTCGTGATAGAACGCCGCCGCCTGCAGCACGGTATCACCGATGCCGGCGCGGCTGAGGTGATTCTTTCCACGCGGCTCGCAGTTGATGTTGATTAAAAAGAAACTCCCCTCGGGAATCCCTTGCGGAACTTCATGTGGAAGTCTCTTGCGAACCGGGCGAGCCATGTCGTGAGCGTATTAAAACGTATCCGCCCGGCAAGATCATGATGGTAGGGCAGCGATGTCCCCACCGCGCCGCGAACGTGTAGCGTGCCACGTCGCACCCCGGCGGTGTGATGACACACCGGGCCTACCTTGGTGATGCGTCCAGCCCGGTGGCAGCCGATCCTTCCGAGCGACACATGATGGTAGGGCAGCGGAGTTTTCACAACTTGCCGTCGGTGAACCAACCGCGTAGCCTGCGGCCATGATCGCAACCGATGTCAGCAGCCATATTCGCCTGGACGAACAAGGTGTGGCCTGGATCGACCAAACTCGCATCAAGGTGATTGAGGTGGCACTGGACCACATCGCGTACGGCTGGAGCGCCGAGGAAATTCATCGCCAGCATCCCCACTTGTCCCTGGCGCAAACCCACGCGGCTCTGGCCTTCTACTACGATCATCAAGCGGAATTCGACAAGGCAATCGCGGCAAGTCTGGAGCGGGCGGAGAAACTGGCGGCGTTAGGGGCTGATTCTCCCGGGCGGCGGAAGCTGCGCGCGATGGGGTTGATTCCTTGAGCCTGCGTCTCTACATGGACGTTCATGCACCGTGGGCGATCACGGAAGGGTTGCGTCGGCGAGGTGTGGATCTGCTGACAGCCCAGGAGGACGGAACCGGCCTGCTCGACGACCCGGAATTGCTGGATCGAGCCGCGTCGCTGGATCGCGTCCTGTTCACGCGGGACGAGGATTTTCTTGTTGAAGGATCACACCGCCAGAGCACCGACAAAACGTTCGTGGGTATTGTTTACGCGCATCAATTGCGTGTGACGATAGGCCAATGCGTCCACGATCTTGAGGTGATGGCCAAGGTGTATGAACCCGCAGACATGGCGAATCGTATTGAGCATCTGCCGTTGAAGTGATTTATCCTTTTCGCGAAGAACAGCGTCCGAAGCACGCGAATGAATTAATTTGTTTTGGTTTAGTGATTGTCTCCGCATCCCCTTTGGGCCGAGTCAATAGCCCGGCCTCTTTCAAGCGCAATCTTCAGGTTCAACGGCTGCGCCACATCAGGTCAAGCAGCCGGTTGCGGCCAGCATCGAGTGAGAGGTTACTGGCCGAGGATTATTCGGTAGAACTTGAATTCGGTAGTCGGTGGAAGCGCATCCGTCTGAATTGAAACGGCGCTGGATGCGGTGATGGGGGTGCCGAGGTTGAGCCAGGACCCCAGATCGGAGGAGTATTGAACCCGATAGGATTGGCCGATTTGTGAACTCCATTTGATCAGTATCGTCCCAGGCGTTGGAATGCTGACCCCTACAATCTCTACGGAAGGCGCGGTGCCAACGGAAACGTTGAATGACTTTTCGTCGCTCAACGGAATCAGACTTTCGTCGGTCACTCGAATCGTGACGCCAAAAGTTTGCGAGGCTTGGGCGACTCCGGGTGTCCATTGGAACTGGCCGCTGGACGGATTGATGGTTGCGCCATTCGGCACGTTACCGGTTAGAGCGAAAGTCAGCTTCTGCGGCGGGAGATCCGAGTCGGTGGCTTTGGCGGTCAATTTCAGAAGGCTCCCGACAGTGGCCGTCTGGTTTGGGATAGGGTCCAGGCTCGGTGCGGTGTTGGCTTCTGTGACGGTGATGGTGACAGTCTTTGCATCCGTCATGGGGGGAACCCCGTCGTCGGTGACACGAATGGTGATGGGATAGGTGCCCGGGCCATCCGCTTCAGTGGTCGTCCAACTGAAGGTGAGGGTGGAGGGATCCAGGTTGGCCGCGGCGGGCGCTCCGGGGTCAATGGAATAGGTCAAGTTCTGGGCTGGTTCATCTCGATCTCCGGCAAGGACGAGGAAGCTGACAGTTTTTCCTTCAACGACCCGTTGGTCCTTCAAGCTTGCGAATATTGGCGGTGTATTCAGTGCGCTCACGGTAACGAGAAAAGTCTCTGAAGTGCTCAAGGGCGGGTTGCCGTTGTCGGTGACGGTGATGGTAACAGGGAAAACTCCAGGCCCTTGGGGCGAGGATGGCGTCCATGAGAATGTTCCCGTTGATGGATTGATCTTGGTGCCTGCTGGCGAATCGGCACCGAGGGTGAAGGTCAGCGTCTGAGCCGGCGTGTCCGAGTCCTTGGCGACGGCGATAAATTCGAGAGTGCCCCCTTTGGCAACGGATCGAGAGCCGATGGAAGTGAGAAATGGAGGGGCATTGCCAGCGACGACAGTGACATTGAAATTGCGCGCGGCATTCAGGGATGGCGTTCCGTTATCCGCAGCAACGACGGTGATGGCGTGGGTTTGTCCGGCTTGCGTCACGGTCGGCGTCCAGGAGAAGGCTCCAGTATTGAAATTGATCGTCGCTCCTGTTGGTGCTGCGTCGAGGCTGAAGGTGATGGTTTGAGCTGGGACATCCGTGTCTTTGGCGTCGGCAGTGAAGGTCAGGCTTGCACCCGGAGCCACTGCGCGATCACCGATTGCGGCGAGTGTCGGTGGGGCGTTTACCTCATTGACGTTCATTGTGATCGTTTCAAAATCCGACAAAGCTGGCGTGCCATCATCCGTGACGCGAACGGTGATGTTGTAGGTTGCGGGGCCTTGCTGCTCCGTTGGAGTCCAGGTGAAGACACCGCTGCTGGCATTGATAGTGGCTCCGTTTGGCGCGCCGGCATCGAGGCTGAACTTCAGCGCCTGGTCTCCGTCCGGATCCTGCGACGTCGCAGTGAAGGTGAGGGGAGTGCCTTCAGCGATGGATTTGTTGCCGATGGCTGCGAGCACTGGTGGATTGTTGTTGGCAACATTTCCAAAAATGTTTCGAGCGCGGGGAGTGGGATGAACCATCGACTGGAAAGGCGCGGCATTTCCATCCGGCCAGCGTCCCTGGCTGACATCATTGGATTGCGCCGCAAAAGTAACACTGTCGATGAGCGTCCCCGCGGGATTGTAGAGTGCGATGCCTTCGCCGGTCTGGCTGAGTTTGAAATTCGCGTGGAGGTCCGGGTTAACACCGTTCTGGCCTGGTTCTGCATCAGCCCATATCAGCAGGTAACCACCTGCGGGAATCGTGGTGCCATTGGGTATGATCCATTGCGCAGGATTTGTCTGGTCGTCGGTCAAAGTAAATCCCGAGAGATCCACCGTGGCGTTGCCGCCATTGTAGAGTTCAAACCAGTCCTCAATGTCTCCATCCGCGGCATCGGTCAGCGTATGCGTGTTCGCGGCCATCCATTCGTTGATGAAAACAACGACGGGCGGATAGGAATTGTTGTTCGCCGTCCCGGGTGTGGCGGTGTAAAAGCGCTGGCGCTTGCCGCTTGTGCCGTCCGGAAACGCGCCAAACGATCGATCCGAAGTCATCTGCTTGAAGTTCAGGTAGTCTATTACCCTGGCCTGTCCGTTGAACGGTCCTGTCAGAATGATCGAGCCATCCGCAGGCGCGATCCGGAAGTTGGTGTGCAGTTCGGATGCGGTCGATTCGGCTGGCTCGCCATCGAGCCAGACAACCACTCGTTGACCGGCATTGATGGTGAAGTCGGCTGGGAAACTCCAGCGTTGGAGATTTGCGTCATCGTCACTCAAGGAGTAGCCCGACAGACTGATTGGAGCCGTGCCGGAGTTGTAGAGTTCCACCCACGGGTCGCGGTCTCCCATGCGATCCATCGGCCCGGAGGCGTTGTTCGGCTGGACTTCATTCAACCAGATTGTTGGGAAGGAGGGCAGGGAAGCTTTCACCGAGTTCACCGCACCTGGCGTGTAAGGTGCGCCAGTCGGAGCGCTGCCGCCCGTGGTTGTGGTCGTATCGAGAGAGAGGCCGAAGACGATGTCGCTGCTTGTGGCGTTGACCTGATGAACTTCGACTGCGATGACGTTGTCACCTTGAAGGAGAGCGGAGCCAGGCACGGTGAATGGGCCTTCGTTAGCCGCGTCGCCCACTGTGCGCCCGGCAAACGTCGAGTAAGTCACATCACCGTCGGGCAATCCGATGCGATAGATTTCCGTGCCATTGAGGTAAACGACCGCGCCGTCGTCAAGAATCAGATTGAGCCCGAGAGTGGTGCTGGAGGCATTGCCCGAGAAGTTGAAATGATTTCGGAAATAATAGGTTGTTGCCCCAAGAGTCAGTGCTGTGTTTTTCGCCGCCGGCAGTGCCGCTGTTTCGACGTAGAGCAACGCCGGGCCTGAACTCCATCCGGCGTCATTGTATGCGCGTTCTCTCCAAGAACTGCCAAGATCCGTTCCAGCCTGGTTGTATTTCCATGCACTGGTCATGCTGATCGGGCTTTGAGTCACCACCGTGGGCGGTGTTCCGACGCCTCCTCCGGTCTGGGTGACGGCGGTCCAGTTGAACACGCGATTGTTGTCTTGTGTGGGATCAATGAGCTGCAGCGACGGGCCGAAGCCATCGGCGATGGTCGGCCAGGGGGCAGCGTTGTCGTAAGTTACGGAGTCAATCACCAGATCCAGCTCGGGCGTTGTGCCAGGTTTGACCAGTGTGAGCGTTTCCCCGCCGTTCTGAAGCTTGCCTTTGTAGGTGCCCGTGATGGGTATCAACGAGCCGTATGTGGCGCTGAACGAGGCAGGATCATTGACGATGACAACAAATCCTCCGGGTTGAATGATGACGCCATCCGGGAACGTGAAAGCCGCCCCATCCAAACGCCAGCCGGAGAGGTCAAACGCCGTGGTCGAGGATCGATTGTGGATCTCGACGAAGGATGCATCCGGCACCGTGGCGTTGTACATGATCTCGTTGATGCCCAGAAACTCCTGGGGCTGCTCGGCAGCTCCCGAGTAGGTGATCGAGACCGTCTTGGCAGTGCCAGCGACTGCTCTTCCCTGGCTGTCGTAGCCCTGGATGTTGAGTTTGTTGACGCCAGTGCCAAGTGCGTAAGCCATCGACCAGGAAGTGGTCGTGGCCCAAATGAGCGGATAGCTGACTCCATTGATTTCGATGGTCTGAACTCCAACGGGCGCAGTGCCTGTGAGTGAGATCGAATTCTTGTTGCTGGTGAAGTCCGCTCCGCCATTGAGAGTGAGCGCGAAGGTCGTCGCGACTTTGGCGAGGTGATTGGTGAGGATGTACTGGCGGCGAGCCTCGATGAATGACTTCAGTGCGGATGGATTCGCAACATTGATTCCATTGGCTTGAAGTGCGTTGTACTTCGCATCCAGCATCGGTCCGATGTTCGCTGCCAGCATTGGACCATTGACCGCGTCATCCATGGCACGGAAGTAAGCGCGCCGGAAGGGAGGATGATTGAGGAATCGTTGGATTGTGGGATCGTTGACACCGCCAAACATGTCTGTCTGCGCGCCGTCGCTGCCGGAGCCAAGAACGAAGTCGATGTCCCAGGCGAAAAGCTGCCAGCGGCCATTGTCGGGTTTGTAGGCGTACATGTTCTTGCCGCGGCCAGTGCCGTAGGCATCCCAGTTCCCCGCGATATGCTCGAGGCAAATGACCCGAGCCCACTGATCCACGTCCAATTGCGTTTCGGTTTGCTGAGTGTAGGCGGTGAGGTTCTGAGTATTGAGAGCGTCCACCAGTTTGAAGAGATTTGTGTAAGCGTTTGCTGAATCAGAAACGGCCCGCTTTCGCCAGTTCCAGCGGTAACGGGCAAGTTTCTTCGTCCCTCCGGTCGTCGTGAAGTTTTGAAGAGTGGCATCGACATTGAACTGCTTGTTGTCGCCGGAAGTGTCGAACTCGAACCAATCCTCGATCTTGTGCAAATCGCCGTTGTTGTCGTCGGGGAACCATTGATCGATGATGTCTGAGTTTGGCTGTTGTGAGTCTTCGAAAATTCGAGCTCGCTGGCCGCCGTTGACATAAAGCCGGACGTGGCGGCGGTAATTGTTTTGGGCACCGAGTTGTCCGAGAATCCAGAAGGCCGCCTGCTCGCGTTGAGCGGTGTCGTCGCTGTCGAGGTTGCCCACGGTGGCAAGCACGAGATCGTTCGCGCCGAGGAGCGGCTGGTCTTCGGGGAACTGGGTGATGTAATCACAGTTGTTACCGATGGGAGAATTGAAACCGGGCGTGTGCCATGGACTGCCGCTGTAGAGGGTGCCGATGTTGTAAACGACGCGCTCGCTATTGTAGGCGAAGGTCGCATCCAACGGTTTGTTGCTGTTCTTTTCCCGGGTGGACCAGCGCGTCTGCGTGGCCTTCGTGAACCAGAGGTGATAGGTGCCGAACGTGCCCGCAGGCTGCGGCTCGCCAACGCGGATCAAACATTCCCGAACTGGCGCATCGTTGGGGAAGAGCGTTGTTGCGCCGGGGGAAGCGCCGTCGGTGGCTTTGATCGTGAAAGCCACCATGCTTCCGCTGACTTGTCCTGGGATCGTTCCGCTGAACAGTCCGGCGCCATTATTCACCATGCTGACAGTCGTGAGGTTCGTCGCGGGATCGAGGCGATAACTGAGGAGCAAAGTGGCAATGCCATCCGGATCATGGACGCGTGCCTTGACGGTGATCGATTGATTGGCGGCTGGCAACACGGGGCTGTGGATGACATCGTAGATGGCAGGCCCGACATTCGAGGCGTAGCGGCTGTTCTTTGCTCCAGGGGTTCCGAAGTTCGTAGTCGAAACAATGTTGGCGAAGGCTTCCAGCCAGTTTCCATGGAGACGAAGAAGGATTTCCGGATTGCCCTTTAACCACCGCACTTTGGCGCGCAGGGTCACGTTCTGACCGGAATTGAGCGAAGAGGTGAGTTGTGTGCGAACGCGATTAGCTCCGGTGTCGCCTCGGCCCGCCGCTCGAATATGAAGCGATTTTCCGCTATTGAAGCCTTCTTTGAGTTCGATCGACGAGGCGTCGTGCGTGCCTTGGAAAAACCAACCGTCGGCACCTGCTTCCAGTGTCGAATTCGCAACGAGGTTCTGTCCTCCGGCGGCAAAGACTTCAATGTTGTCCACAAGGCACTCTCCCGCGCCTTGGAGGAAAATCTGGAGCGAATCGGCAGCGCCATTGCCGTTATCCAGTACGCCGGTCCATTGCACCGTCGTCCAGGCGCTCTTTGACGATTCGTCGCTGTCCGCCCAGTTCGGAGCCAGGCGGTGGTCGCTGTCAGGATCGATGAGTTCAAGGCTGCTGCCGCCTCCGTCAGACCAGTTGCCCCACCGGCCGCCGGTTCCGTAGGTGACTTCATCCACAACGATATGAATCGTGTTTGTGATGAGAATTCCATTGCTGTTGGTGCTGACCACCAGGTCCGGCATGTCTAGTCGAAGGCGTTCACCTTTGCTGGATAGCCGTCCATCGAAGTCGCCGAGCGTGTTTGCAGGGGTGAGATTGGAGTGGTTCGCGCGAAGATGGAGCGCGTTTCGGGCAACGACGAGATGCCCGCCCGGCAACAGGACTGTGCTGGCTGGGAACTTGAAATCCACCCCATCAGTAAGACGCCAGCCAGACAGATCGACTGCGCTCACGCTACGATTATGGAGTTCGAAAAACTGGTCATCATCATTTCCAGAAACCGGATTGTACATGATCTCGTTGATGACAATGGGCCGGATGAGATGCGTGCCGTTGGCAGCGCCAGGCGTTTTTGTTGAAAGCTCGTGCAAATCCGGCGAGCCGTCTGGATAGCGTCCGGTGGAGACGCCGTTTTCCTGACCTTTGAAGTGAATGGCGTCAACGATTCGATCGAGGTTTGGACTGCGGAGGTAAATCGTTTCCCCGGCGGCGCTGAGGGAAAAGCCGAGCTGGTTTTGGTTGAAGACAACAAAGCCCTTGGCTGGGATTGTCGTTCCAGCCGGGATGGTGAACTTGTTGACGCTTAGATCGTCGGTCAGGAAGCAGCCGCCCAGTGCGACAGGCTGCGCGCTGTAGTTGTAAAGTTCGATGTAATCGAGTTCAGGATCGTCGGTATGCGCTAGAAATTCGTTGATCACCACGGTTCGATACGGACTTGATGAATTGGGCTCAGCCGAACCTGGTGATCCACCAACGAGATTGCTGGCGGCCCATGCTTTCGGATTTCGCTCACCGTACGAGGGGCGAGCAAGAACCATCGAATGGCCTGCTCCGTCGGCTGCCCGCGGATAGGGTGGCTCAGTCTCGTATGCTGCCTCGATCAAGACAGCGCCGAGTTGATTGCGAAGGCGGATGACGCCGGAGCTGTTCTTGAGACTCTTCTCGTAAGGTCCCAACACTCCGCCAGCTCCATAAACGCTTTGGACATCACCGGGAAGCTTGGCAACGACAAGGTAGCTTCGGGCCGAAATCTTTGTGCCTGCAGGGAAGGTAAAATCGATTTCGCCGGAGAGGCGGTAATTTGAGATGTCCTCGAAGAACGGCTGTGAATTGTAGATTTCGACGAACTCCACATCCTTGCCATCAGTGCGTGCGGCAGGGTTATACATGATTTCCGAAATGATGAGTCCGGTTCTGCGGCTGGAAGGGCCGGGTGATTCCGGTCTGCCATAAAGGTCACCGACATCCAGTGGTGTGAAATCGATCGTGAAGCTGGCCTGGGTATTGGGAGCGATGGTGTTGGGGATGGAGCCCCGATCCCGGACGCTGTTAATCGTGAGTGTGTAACTGACGCCCACGGTCATGGGAGTTGTTGTCAAGACAACGGTGCGTGCATCGCTGTCCAGTGCCGCGAAAAGTACGCCTGCTCCGTTGTTGAGATTGTAATTCGCCTTTTGCGTGGCGGTGCTGGCTTCGACAGTTTCTGAAAAGAGGATGCTGACGGTACTGTTCCCACCAAGGTTTGCCACGGAAACAAGTGCGGGCGGCGTGGTGTCGCTGACGATTGTCAACGTGGCGCTCGAACTGGTGACGCTTCCTTGCGGATTGCTGATGTCGCATAAGAAAGTTGCGCCACTGTCGGCAAGAGTGGCCACTGGGAGAACGTAAGTGGATTGTGTGGCGCCGGGAATATCAGCACCGTTTCTTTTCCATTGGTAGATGGCGCCGGTGGCACGGCTTAGTTGCACCGAGAATGTTGCCGGCGTTCCTTCGACCACGGTGAGATTCGATGGTTGTTGAGTGATTTGCGGAGCCGAGAGGCCGTAGGCGGAAAGCCGGCTGCCAGGGATCGGTTCCTCGATGGTGCCGCTTGGGAGCTGCCAGCGCACTGCGAGATTGTCGCCGCCCCCACCTTCTTTCATCAGGGCTTCTATGTAGTACTTCTGACCTCCCACAAGTGCGATGGAAACGGATTTTTGCTCTGGGTACTTTCCCCACTCGCGCGAGCTGGTCCATCCGGGAACGGTCGCAATTGAAATCTTGTTCTGTGGCTGATCGTTCGTGCTGAGAAATAACTGGCCCGCGTCATCGCTCGCGATCCAGAAAGTGTAGTTTCCAGTTGTCGGTGGCTGGATCAAAGCGCGGAGGCGTTGGCCGTAATTCTCGTCCACATCGGTTGGAGCCTCGAATGTCGCGAGGATGCTTTCAGCCGACGGGTTTGAGGGAAACGTGGCGCTGCCAGTGAGGTCGCTGATGGCAACACCGCCTATGCCGGTAAAAACCTCTCGCAATACACCAACCGTCTGCGCGTGAGTCTGACATGCGAGAAAACCCGAAGTGACCCAAATGAAAAGTAACGCACCTGGAAGCAAAAATAGCTTACGCATGGCGCGAAGTTCAGCAGGTTCCAAGCCATGGAACTGAAGGCGACGACTGCGCGACGAAGTTATATCAAGAAAGGACACGTGTGCTGTTCCGGGACACTTACGACTGAGTTTGAGCCAATTTCTAGGGATCAATTGGATAGCCGTTGTGGGCCGCGTCCGATGGTCAGGGGCGTTTATTGGTCGGATGGCAGTGGTTTGTGTCGGGCAGGATGAATGACTTGTGAGGGCGCACCCAGCGCGGAGGTTGGATGGACACAGAGGGTGAGTGTCTGCGTCCCCTAATCTCTGCACTTGGCGTCGGAGCGTTCATGGTGGGCCTGTGCTGGCAGTCGTCGTCAGCTTCCGAGGCGCTGGACGGTCGAGAATCATGGCAAATTTCTTCACTACGATGTTTTCATCGTAGCTGCCCGTATGTCGGAATATGGCCTCATCGAGTCTGTCACTTTTCCATGCTCGCCCCGCGACAGTTTTCGTGTTCCGCTGGAAAGACAAACGGACAATGATAGCTGATGAAGCTTTGCTGGCCGGGCGGCCTTTGAATCTTGCGAATAAGAACTGCACGACATGCACAAGAACTGTTTTTCACAAATCGGGTTGATCCTCGCTCTGGTTGGCTCGGCTCATGGAGCCGAACCGGCCGCCCAAGTCCTCCCATCTGACCCGGCCCGCCAGCTTCGCGAGTACCGGGACTTCGCGGCAGGGCGCGATGGGGATGTGTCGCGTGGACGTGATCTGTTCAACGATGAACAACGCGCGGCGTGCGTGAAATGTCATTCCGTGGATGGCAGCAGCAGCAAGGCGGGGCCGGACTTGTTCGCGGCGGGCGAAAAGTTTCCGCGACGCGAATTGATTCGCGCGGTGCTTGAACCTTCGGCAGAGATCGCCATCGGCTACGGCACCACCATCGTGGAGACAAAGTCCGGTGAGGAGTTGCGCGGCATTCTCAAGGAATCAACCGCGGAAGCGCTGGATCTGATCGGAGCGGATGGCAAGCACGTCCGCATCGCCACGCGCGAGATCAAAGAGCAGCGCGGCAGCACCGTGTCGCTGATGCCTGAGGGATTGCAGTCCGGGATTTCGCGGCAGGAGTTCACCGACATCATCGAGTATCTTGTCACGCTCAAGCAGCCGCAGTCGGCGCTCACCAGCAATCGCGGCATGCCCACGGAAATCCAGGAACTGGCAAAGCCCATTTCGGTGCGGCCGTTCTTCATGGAGGAGTTGCGCTTTCCGCACGCGTTCGTCCAGAAGCCGGGAGATATTCGTTCCGGCTTGGTTTGGTTCGAGCCGTTGCCCGGCGTCAGCAACACGTTCGTCGCCGTGCATCAAACGGGAAAAATCTGGTTGATGGAAAAACACGCGCCCAGCGACGTGAAGACGCTCTTTGCCGATGCAGCCAGGGACATCTTCAATGAACGCGGACCCAACGGTCTGCTCGGCATGGCGTTTCATCCGAAGTTCCCAGAAAACCGCAAATACTATCTCAAGCATCAGGTGTTGGAAGAGGGCAAGATCGTGACAACGGTTGTCGAGCGTCAGGCTTCGCCAGATCTGCGCACTGACTCCGGCCAGCCTTCTCGCCGGTTGTGGAAGGTCGCCAGCACGACGCAGGACCATAGCGGCGGTTGCATCCGGTTCGGCCCTGATGGTTTTCTCTACATCGCCATGGGCGATACGGGACCGCAACAGGATCCGCAAGGCCACGGCCAGGATTTGACCACGCATCTCGGCAAGATCCTGCGTATTGACGTGGATCACTTCGATGCCGGCCTGCCCTACTCGATTCCCTCGGATAACCCGTTTCGTGGACGGTCTGATGCACTGCCGGAGATTTGGGCCAGCGGTTTTCGCGAACCGTGGCGATTCAGCTTCGATCCTATCACTCGCGACTTGTGGGTTGGGGATGTGGGACAGGATCGTGTGGAAGAAGTCGCCATCGTGCGGCGCGGCGAGAACCACGGCTGGAATGTTTATGAGGGCTTCGAGCCGTTCTCGAACCGCTACCGGAAGGAAGGCGCGGCTTACGTTCCGCCGGTCTTTGCCTACAAACGGAAATATGGCAACTCGATCACCGGCGGCTACGTTTATCGCGGCGACAAGCGGTCGTCGTTCTATGGAGTTTACATCTGCGGCGACTACACGTCGCATCGCATCTTTGGGCTCAAGCAAGAGGAGCGCGCGCTCCAGGTCGTCCGGCAAATAGGCACCGCGCCTCAAGGCATCGCTGCGTTCGCCGAGGATGAACAAGGAAACCTCTACGTCGTCGGCTACGAAGGCATGGTTTACCAATTGGATTTTTCCGACACGGTGTTCGAGGCACTCCCGGCGGCCTCCGCTGCGGCATCGCGCTGAGGGGGCCTTCTTAGCCATTCTGCATTCGCTTACTTTAGTATCTACTATACAAGTTGCTGCTGAATTCAGGATGCACGCCAATCAACCAGCCACGACGGAAACAAGCGTCCCGCAAACGCCGGTCTTCGCCACGACTCGTTGGAGCGTCGTGCTTCGCGCCGGAGATGACCAGTCTCCGAGGCACGCGGACGCTCTGGCGCAGCTCTGCGAGATTTATTGGTATCCGCTCTACGCCTTCGTCCGACGACAGGGAGCTGGTCCGCATGACGCGCAGGATTTGACCCAGGAATTCTTTGCCCGGCTGCTCGAACACAACTTCCTCGACCGCGCCGATCCGAACCGCGGCAAGTTTCGCTGGTTCCTGCTGGGCTCGTTCAAGCACTTCCTTTCGCACCAACGGGAACGTGATCGTGCCGTCAAGCGCGGGGGCGGCAAGGCTCACATCTCGCTCGATGAAATGGCCGCCGAAAAACGTTACGAACTGGAGCCAAGCTCTAATCTCACTCCGGAAAAACTCTACGAGCGTGCCTGGGCCACGACGCTGCTGGCCCGCGTACGCCAGCAGCTCCGTGAACATTTTCGCGAGGCGGGAAAGCTGGACCGCTTCGAGCAACTGCAATCCTTCCTCCCCGGCGACTACGAAAAACGCCCTTACAGCGAGGTCGCGGCAAACCTGAGCCTGAGCGAAGGCGCGCTGCGCGTCGAACTGCATCGCCTGCGCGCCACCTACCGCGCGTTGCTCCGCACCGAAATTGCCCACACTGTTTCCACTCCCACCGAGATCGATGAGGAACTGCGCCATTTGATCGATGTGATGCAGGATTGAGCCGGAGAGCGGGTAGGAGCGCGGACGCCCTCGTCCGCGCGTCTCATCCGCCACCCGAGGACTCCATACTCGCGGACGAGGCGTCCGCTCCACTCGCGCCTTCACCCTCATCGAACTGCTCGTCGTCATCGCTGTCATCGCGATCCTGGCGAGCCTGCTTTTCCCCGCGATGTCGAAAGCCAAGTCAAAGGCGCAATCGATTGCCTGCGCCAACAACCTCAAAACGCTCCAGCTCGCGGCGGTGATGTATGCCGGAGATCATCGTGGATTCTTCCCGCCGAACCGGGAGGGGGTGGTGGCCGGGTACTGGCAGGGGATCGATGGCGCGTGGGTGCTCGGCAATGCCAAGCGAGATCGCGATGAGAGCGGCATCAAGCGCGGCGTGCTCTTCGACTACACGGGCGACACGAGGATTTATCGTTGCCCGGCTGACAAATCGACCCTCCAAGGTAAACCAAATCAGCCGCGCTTCCGCAGCTACAGTCAAAACGCTTACCTTAACTTCGCGTCGCTCCCTGGCTCAGCGACCTTCGACGACGGGGCTGGTATCAGGAAGGACATGGAAGCTGCAAGCCCATCTGGAATTTTCGGTTTTATCTGCGTAAATGAAGGTTCAATTGACAGTGTTGCCTTTAGCTTTGCAAGCAACGCAACTGTCGGGCAATTTTTCTGGTGGAATACACCTGGTGAGCGGCACAACAAAGGAGAGAACATTGGCTTCCTCGACGGCCATGTTGATTATCACCGCTGGCTCTTCACGCCGAAGAAGTACAAAGTCGAAGCCGCTCAACCCGCCGTCAACGACCTGGACCGGCGAGACGTGCTCTGGATGATCGAACGCACCCCGTATTGGTACTGGGAAAATAAGAAGGACGTGAAGTTTCAATGAGGATCCGACGGAGATACAAACAGTCGATCGACAACGCCAACTTCGACTATACCCTTTCGGCCAGAGGATGCGTCTTGGTGGCATCTGCCTGGGGAACGGCATCTCAACGGAGCCAATCTCAGTTTTCTGGACGGGCATGTGGACCATCACCCATGGCTTTACACGCCGAAGAAACCACGCTCGAACAATCCTGGCCCTCAGCCGACAGTAAATGCCCTGGACCGTAAAGATCTGGAGTGGCTCGTCCGGAACAACGCCTGGTGGCATTGGAACGTGAAAACTTACCACATTGCAGAATGACTCTGGATTCGATGCGCAACCGATCGCCTGCGCCAACAATGCCAAAACGCTCCAACTCGCGAGGATAGTGTATGCCGTGGTCGGAGACCGGCATTCCACATCGCGGATCATGGCTGGTGTGCAGTTCCGAACTGGACAAGGTCAGGTAGAACGAAACTCCCATGCCTATCCGGTTGTTACCCTCACCCGCAACAGCTAGGGTGCGTCCATTCGCCAGAATAAAGTCCAGCGTAGGTTGGAGCCGCTACATCTCCTGCGATTCCAAGCAGGGAGCGGAACGCGTTGAACGGGTAGAAGCGGCGGTTG
>SIBF01000147.1 GCA_009695275.1 Pedosphaera sp.
TAGCCTCTCCCAAGTTCTACAGATTCTGAGCGTCAACGCATTTGAGCAAATCCCTCTGGCGCAGCTTGTTACAAATCTGCCATCGCAAGATGATCTACCCATCACTCGTAACCACTTGATGCTGTGGAACTAATATCCGGATACTTGTGTCTTGAGATGCACCGTCAGGCACGATCTGGTCAAACAGCGCCGAGACATTCAGGACGGCCTTGAGCACGCCGGAAATGGGTCCATCCGTCGTCTCCGGCAGCCGGATCGGCACGCAGATATCCAGCGAGAACACTCCGGCACTCTCATGGAAATAAAGTTCATCCAGCCACGACTGGCCACTTCGCAACTTCGCCGCCTCCTGCCACCACTTTTTGTCGGATTGCAAAAAATCGGATGTCTTCTCCGTAGTTCCAGCCAGCCCGCCGAGAGCGTCGGTGACAAAGATCTCCTTCAACATGGGATGCCGCGACTGAAACTCCCGCAGCCGCTGCGCAATGGGGTTCTCAAGGTAGCGGCGGAGTTCCGGATCATCCGCCGCCAGTTTCTGCCAGCGCGCATCCAGCGCTCTCATTCTTGCCTGCGCGGCTGCGGAACTTTCCGCGGCTTGGGAGCGGTTCACCTCGTCCGCCAGGTGATGCAAGTCCGTCAGAGCGATCAAGTCGTTGAGATCCCCCACCTGGTTCTCGCTCAGCATCCGCAACGTCCGCGCGCTAAAGCCCGCCGCCGCCGCGAACATCACGCCGCGCATCGTCCGCAAGTGGCTGTATCCCACCGTGAGCACCGCGGTGATGGCGAACACCAAAGGCAGCAACGATGCGATGGCGAGGATGCCGATAAATTTGGAGCGAATTCCGAGTTTCATGTTCGGTGAGCCTTCCACGGCTGGATCGGCGAAGTGCTCAAGACAACGATAGATCAGGCCACGCCAGCTAACAAGCGATGACTGGAATACGGGTGGCGGATCCAGCCGGATCAGTTCGATAGGAGCGCGGAATTCATTCCGCCGCGATACAAGAATTACCGATGCCAGACGGGTTTTGTGATGCGACTCGCCATCGAATCCGAGGTCACCAAATGGGGCCAGCGACGAGGAACAAGATGCTGGAGCGAAATTGTAATGCACCATTGGACATTCCACGCGGCTGCGGAATGAATTCCGTGCTCCTGCTGCATGGATTCGGCGAAGAGGGATTATTTGGGTTGCGACCGAGGCGGCATTCCCTAACGTTTCGACTCCGATGGATCGCCAACAGTTGGATTACATCTGCGAGAAGGGCATTCTTTGGCTGACCATTGCAATGGTCAGCCTGGCCGTGATCGCTTTTGGTGGTGTCGAGCCCTGGGCCTGGATCGGCGTCCAGACACTGACGCTGGCGCTCGTTCTTCTGTGGTTACCCCGATTCTGGTTGAGGTCAGGTTACCGTGTGCTTTGGCCGCCGATGGCCTGGGCTGTCGTGCTGTTCGTTGGCTATGCAGCGTGGCGCTACGCGGAGGCGCCGGTGGAGTACGCCGCGCGGCAGGAGTTGCTTCAGATTCTGGTCTACGCGCTCACATTCTTTGCGATCGTGGACAATCTCCAAGGCCAGGACGACCATCAAAAGGTGGTGTTCGCGATGATATTCCTCGGAATGGCGGTGGCGATGTATGGCATTTATCAATTCATCACGGATTCACGCCGGGTGCTCTGGCTTTTCAAACCTGCGCAGTACGCCCATCGCGGCTCGGGAACG
This sequence comes from Pedosphaera sp., assembly GCA_009695275.1. GTDB lineage: Bacteria > Verrucomicrobiota > Verrucomicrobiia > Limisphaerales > F1-12-MAGs170 > F1-120-MAGs170. Next base: position 1,722 of record SIBF01000147.1, read on the forward strand.
TTTATTTGTCCAAACCATCTCGCAGGTTTCCTGGAGATGCTCCTGCCGGTAACCATCGCGTTCGTGCTGACCGGCCGGCTGAAGCACGTGACCAAGGTGTTCGTGGCTTACGCGGGGCTGGCAATGCTGGCGGGGATCGGCGCGAGCGTGTCACGCGGAGGCTGGCTGGCCACGGTCTTTTCCATCGCGCTGATGTTTCTGCTGATCTTGCGGAATCGTAACTATCGTCTGCCGGCGTTGATTGTCCTCATCCTGCTCATCGGCGGTGGTGCCTGGTTTTTCTCGAAAGCCGACAGGGCGCAGAAACGCTTCAATCAACTCGTTGAACAGGACAAGACGAAGGACATACGTTACCGGCTCTGGCAGCCCACGGTGCAGATCTGGAAGGATAATTACTGGTGGGGAGTCGGCCCGAACCAGTTTGATCACGCATTCCGCAAGTACCGCCCGCACGACATCCAGATGCGGCCTCTTTACGCGCATAACGATTATGTGAACACGCTGGCGGACTACGGACTCGCGGGAATGATCCTGATCGGCGGCGCGATGGCTCTCTTCTTCTTCACCGTTGTGCGAGTCTGGAAATTTGTTCAGCGTTCGAACGATATTGCATCGCGGCCCAGCAACCGGCTGGCAATCGTGATTGGTTGCACCTTCTCTGCTGTGGCGATTTTGATTCACTCCATTTTTGATTTCAACATGCACATCCCGGCGAACGCGCTCGTTCTGGTGGTTCTCATGGCGTTCGTCGGCGTGCATTTGCGCTACGCTTCGGAAAGTTTTTGGTTTAACCCGAGGCTGATCGGCAAGCTCGCGACGTCATTGGTCCTGCTCGCGTCCGCGGCGATTCTTGCCGCATCCATCTGGAGGGGGACACGCCAGGAAGTGGCGCTGGCGAGGGTTCGCCGCGCGACGGACGCAGCGGCCCAAGTTGAAGCGTTGAAACAGGCGCATCTGACGGAGCCATCCAATTTCGAAACTGTGGCAAAGCTTGCGGAGACGCTGTGGAGCTGGAGTTGGGAAGGTGACATGAACTATGAGCAGCTTGCTCGCGAAGCTATGAAGTATTTCGAACTCGGCATGAAGCTCAACCCGCTTGATCCCCTGAATCATGCCCGCTACGGCATGTGTCTTCACTGGATCGGACTATCGGACAAGGCTGCGCCGCACTTCGAGCGGGCGCAGGCGTTGGACCCGCAAAGTTACTTCATTGTGGGATTGCGCGGCTGGCACGAGTTTCAACTGGCGAACTACGTAGAATCGCGAAGATGGTTCGAGAAATCCAGGGAGCTGGCGCTTCGTCGGTTTGACGATCCTTTTCCCGACCGAATGTCGGCAATTTACCTCCCTTTGATTGAAAAGAAGCTACAAGAGAAAGCCGGAGGAATGCGATGAATGCCTACTCCTCGTTCAAAAGCTTCATAGCCTCCTCAAGCGGCGTTTCCTCGGTTCGCCGGTAAAGCCGGTAGCTTGAAGCGGCGGAAATCGATTCTCCTTCCGTCAAGGCTGTGAGCGGTCCAAGCAACTCGAGTTCGACATAGGGCGTGGGATCAGGATTGGTGTAGATCTCAGCACTGCATCCATTGTCGGGATAATCGCCGCGAGGCAAGCCCGTGATCCGCGGCGATTCAATGAGCAAGGCATTTCGGTCGCCGACCCAAAGCAGCGCGCCTGCATCGTTGCCGATCTTTGCACTGGAAGTCTTGTCGTGTGTCAGGGAAATCAGGCCATTGGTGACCGCAATGTCTGGCGGTGCCGAACCGAGAACTTGATAGCCGCGCGAATAGATGGAAGTCGGCGGCACGGGAAGGAACAGGCGAACCGGATTCTCCAGTTGCGTGACCACCCAGACGCCGATGCGGCTCGCCGGGCCTTCCACTTTCTCGAATGTGGTGGTGATACGAAGAAGTGCTTCCACGGGGTGAAGTTCGATGCGACGGACCACTCGAATGCCAAACACAGGATCGACGGGGCCGGTTAGAGTCGCTTGCCCATTGGTCACGGAACCGGTGAACACCGCAGAGTCAAAACCCCGCGGGGGCGGCCAGTTCCACGCTGATTGTGGCGACGGCCAGGCCTTGTCGCCGCCGAAGCTTCCGGAAACGGCCCATGAATTCTCGCCTGGTGATTGACCCAGCGTCGCCGGGTTCTCCCAAAACGGACCGTGATCTTCACCTGCGAACCGGAATTGCATGATCCGACCAATTGTGGGAACGACGATCGCCTCCACCGCGCCGTTGCTCAGGACGATGCTGTTGGACCAGCCGCGATAATTCGTGAGCGTGACGGTAACGTTCGCTGCATCCGAACGCAGCCGGTAGAAACGTGCCGCCCTTTGATCCCCGGACGGGTCCACAAAGCCGGACTCGCCGGTTTCAGTTTGCTGGAAGTCGATCGTGCGCCATCGGATCAAATCTCTTGAAAACTTGAAGCGAATGAATTGCGCCCGCCGGGCCGGCAGATCGAAATACAACCCTTCCCATCGCCACGGCTTCGATCTTTGTCATGCGAAGCTGGGGCTCGTTGCTTCTAGCCTGAAGGGCAGAAAATGCGATGGTGACCGCAACGAACACATCGAGGAAGAGTATTTCCAGAACCCTCCGTAGCTGATGCATGCTCACGGCCACGCTCTTCGTCACCGTGGCAGCCGGCATTGAGAGGTTCTGTCCTCCGGGAGACCCAACCGCTATCGCTCCGACGACCTTGGAGTTTTGACAGCCAATTTCCATTGCCACAGCACTCTCTAATAGTCTCGAAGAATTGCGAGCGCGATATCGATCAGGAGGGGGTAGTTTTCATCGGAGCCACGAACTCTATCTAGTTGCCTGAACCTTATCCCCACATCCGCTTCACAACATCCCGGCCGGTGTGTTGCGAGTGGATAGTCTCGCCGGCAGGGATGCTGGGGTCCCAGAAGCAGATTGTGGTGAGAGTTACTTCCACAACTCCACCCGCGATCTCCAGACGCGCGGAAAATTCCGCACTGCTTGGATTCGTTCGTGACATCCCCTCGAGTGGCACATTACATCTTTCATGTCCATGGTCCGAGCGCGCAACGAATTCCGGCGTGACGGACCCGCGGCGGAATGTTTTACATCCAACAGCTCATCAATGGTCTCGCGCTGGGCTCCATCTACGCCCTCATCGCCCTCGGCTACACAATGGTCTATGGCGTTCTGAGGTTCATTAATTTCGCGCATAGTGACATCTTGATGGTGGGGGCGTTTGCCGCTTTTTTCCTGGCACCTGGAATTCAGGGCATCTTCGGCCCGGAGTCCATTCCCGGCGCGCTGCTGATCTTCTTCTTTTCCGCGCTGATCTGCGCTCTGTTGGGCGTGTTGATCGAGATGCTCGCGTACCGTCCGCTTCGCAACCGCCCCAAGCTGACCGTGCTGATCACCGCGATCGGTGTTTCGCTCTTTCTTGAATTCACCTGCCAGCACAAGGGGGTGTTTGGTTCAAAGACGCGCCCATTTCCAACACTGATACCGGCGCAGGAAATCCACTTTGGCGAACTGGTGGTCAGCAGTAATGACCTCGTGGTGCTCATTGTGACGTTGCTCCTGCTGGCGGCGCTCCGGTTCATCGTGCAACGAACCAAGATCGGTACGGCGATGCGCGCGGTGTCATTCAATCCCCAGGCGGCAGCGCTCATGGGGATCAATATCAACCACATCATCTCTTTTACGTTCGCGCTCGGCTCGGCACTGGCGGCCATTGCCGGAATTTTTTACGCGATGCGCTCACCCGGGATTGAACCTTTGATGGGCATCCAGCCGGGCTTGCGCGCATTCATCGCCGCAGTGGTGGGCGGCATTGGAAATCTTCCGGGCGCGGCGCTCGGCGGCATCGTGCTCGGGGTGATCGAGGCGATTGCAGGCGGTCTTCCCGGCGTGTCGAATTATCGGGATGGCATCGCCTTCGCGATTTTGATTCTGATTCTGCTCTTCCGCCCGGCGGGATTGCTGGGCAAATTCCAGGCGGAGAAAGTCTGAATGGAACGAGGCGCAAAACGATGGTTTCTGGTGGCCGCGCTGGCGGCGACGGTGGTGTCCCTCTTCGCAGGCCAGTTCAACCGCTATTACATGGGCGTCACCATCGACATCGGAATCAACATCATCATGGCCGTCAGCTTGAACCTGATCAACGGCCACACGGGGCAATTCAGCCTCGGCCACGCGGGCTTCATGGCTGTGGGTGGTTACACGGCGGCGAAGTTAAGTCTGCTGTTCGGCGCGCAGATTCCGCCGGCGGCAGCCCCGGTGTTCTTCGCCGTCATTCTGCTTGCGGGTGGTTTGGTGGCGGCTCTGTCAGGGCTGGCAGTCGGAGTTCCATCACTACGATTGAAGGGGGATTATCTGGCGATAGTGACGCTCGGGTTTGGCGAGATCATCCGGGTGATTTTCCAGACGACCGAGAGCCTGGGCGGCGCGACGGGTCTGACCGGCCTGGAGCGTTACACGAATCTGGCCTGGGCGTTCGTCCTCGCGGCGCTGACGGTTTATGTGGTCTCGTGCCTGGTGAACTCGACCTATGGGCGCGGTTTTATTGCAGTGCATGATGACGAAGTCGCGGCGAGCGCCATGGGAATCAATCCCACCAAATACAAGGTCGTGGCGTTTGTCATTGGGGCGTTTTTTGCGGGCATCGCCGGCGGCCTCTACGCCCACCACAAACTGGTTCTCAAGCCGGACGGATTCGATTTCATGCGGTCGATCGAGTTTGTGGTGATGGTGATTCTAGGCGGCATGGGAAAGACAGCCGGTGTGATCCTGGCAGCTGTGATACTCACCGTGCTTCCCGAGTTTCTTCGCGGCTTCGCCGATTACAGGATGATCATTTATTCGCTCCTGATCATCATCCTGATGGTGGCCCGTCCGCAGGGATTATTTGGGAGTTGGAAGACCGCACGCAAGCAGGCCGCGCCAACCGCATGAAAGCTGCCGTGCCGAAGACCGGGCTTCTCAATGTGTCCAGATGCACGATCCGCTTCGGTGGGCTGACTGCGGTGAGCGAGTTGGATTTCAGTGTAAACGAAGGCGAATTGGTGGGGTTGATTGGACCGAATGGTGCAGGTAAGACCACGGTTTTCAATCTCATCACCGGAGTTTATCAACCCACCGGGGGAGCCATTCAGTTCAACAACCAATCACTCGGCAATCTCAAACCTCACCAGATCACGGCGCGTGGGGTCGCCCGCACTTTTCAGAACATCCGGCTCTTTCCGTCCCTGACCGTTTTCGACAATGTCCGCGTCGCGATCCAGCTTCATCGCCGGCACGGGATTGTTCATGCGCTGTGGCGTGGCGGCTCTTTCAAACAGGAGGAACGCGAGGTCGAGGCCGAGGCCCTCGGTTTGTTGAAAATCTTCAACCTCGAAAGATTCCGTGATGAAGCATCCAAGAGCCTCCCTTACGGCGGCCAGAGGCGGCTTGAAATTGTTCGGGCTCTCGCCACCAAACCAAGACTGCTGCTGTTGGACGAACCCGCCGCCGGTATGAACCCAACCGAGAAGGCCGAACTCACGAGCCTCATAAAGTTTGTTCAGGAGAGGTTTCGCATCGCCGTCCTTCTCGTCGAGCATGACATGCAAGTCGTCATGGGGATCTGCCAGCGCATTGCCGTGCTCGATTACGGCGTGAAGATCGCCGAGGGAACGCCGGAGGAAATCAGACAGGATCCCAAGGTGATCGAAGCCTACCTGGGAGAGCCGGAGCAGAATTAAAAAGGCAAAATTAAAAATGAAAAATGAGGGACAGCCGCCGCCGATCACGGAGCGCACTTTCGATTTCGCAGTGCGGGTCGTGAAGTTGTGCGTGCATATCGATGAGAAACGCGGCCCAACCAGGGTATTGGGACCGCAAATCCTGCGGGCCGGGACAAGCGTCGGGGCAAACATCGAAGAAGCCCAGGGCGCGCAGAGCAAGGCTGACTCCATCAATAAAATGAGCATCGCACTCAAAGAGGCACGCGAAACACATTTCCGGCTACGCGTTCTGATGGCCGCTGGGGTCGTCGCCAAGTCTCGTCTAATCCCACTCGTGCAAGAAGCCGCTGAACTGCAACGCATCATCGGAGCCATCATCGTCTCATCGAAAGGCGGCCCTGCATGACCCCAGTTCCTCATTTTTCCTTTTTAACTTTTCCTTTTTAATTCCCCGCGATGCTCGAAGTCAAAAATCTTCAGGTCAACTATGGCGTGATCACCGCGCTGCACGGGATCGACCTCACCGTCGAAGCGGGAAGCATTGTCACTTTGATCGGAGCCAACGGCGCCGGAAAGACCACGGCGCTCCGCGCAGTATCGGGCCTGGAACGCTGCGCCGGCGGATCGATCACCTACGATGGCCAGCCGATTGCCAATCTTGCCCCGCACGAAATCGTCCGCCGCAGACTGTGCCACGTTCCCGAAGGCCGGATGGTTTTCGCCAATCTGACCGTTCTGGAAAATTTGCAGATGGGCGCCTACCTCGTGAAAGACAAGCAGGCCATAGCCCGCGAGATGGCTTACGTCTTCAATATCTTCCCCCGGCTCAAAGAGCGCGAGCGACAAGTTGCCGGCACTCTTTCCGGCGGCGAGCAGCAGATGCTCGCCATTGGACGCGCGCTGATGAGCAGGCCGCGTTTCCTCATGCTGGATGAACCTTCGCTTGGGATCGCGCCGATCCTGGTAAAAACCATCTTCGAGAAAATCCAGGAGATCAACCGTGACCATGGCATTACCATCCTGCTGGTCGAACAAAACGCGAACCTCGCGCTGGAGATCTCGCACCGCGGCTATGTCATCGAAACCGGCCGTATCATCCTCTCCGATACTTCAGAGTCTTTGCGGAAGAATCCGGATGTCCGTAAAGCTTACCTGGGAGGTTGAGTTCCAGGTGGGCGTGGCGCATCGTCAAGGTTCATTACGACACTTTGAAGGTACAATGCAGCCAGGCTTTTGGTTTCAATTGTCTGCCGGGGCAGAGCTCGGATGCGCCCGAGAGCGGTGGAGGGGGACCAGGGCAGACGCATCTAAATCGTGGCGTGGTACGGTCGTTGCGCTGCGACGACCAGCGCCGCGTGCAGCGGCGCAAAGGCTTCCGGTCAGACACGCCCTCGGAGAGAAAGAGTTCCGGCCCTGCACGGGCCGGTGGTCGTCGCAGCGCAACGACCCTCCCGGAAATCCAGTCATCTCACGGTTTTTAGATGCATCTGCCCGGTGGAAGGGGAAAAATTATTTGACACAAAAATTTCTTTCATCAATGTATCCGCATCCGTCGATATGACGGTCTCATTACGAGTGGTGAAGGGACTGGCCCGATGAAACCACGGCAACCGGCCGGAAAGCGAAATCCGGCGACCAGGTGCCAAATCCAGCTCAGGCGAGAGTTCGTCTGGGAAAAATGAGAAGAGCGCGCCTGATTTCGACCTCTTCTCAATTTTGATGGGAAGGGGTTTTTTGTTGCCCCGGTTAGTTCGCGATAACGAAGTTGTTATGGAAAAGACCGAAGGATTTATGAAGGCACTCAAGTGCCGCGAGTGCGGACGCGAGTATCCGCTGAACGCCACCCACGTGTGCGAGTTCGATTTCGGGCCGCTTGAGGTGGCCTACGACTACGAGAAAGCCCGCCAGAGCCTCACTCGGGAAAACATCGCTTCCCGTCCCCAGACGATGTGGCGTTACCGCGAACTGCTCCCGATCGCTGACAAGCAACCGAGCGTCGGCTTTGATGTAGGTTTCACGCCGCTGCTGAAGGCGGACCGCCTTGCCAAACGCCTTGGCATTCGCGAACTTTGGATCAAGAACGACGCGGTCAATTACCCGACCCTGTCCTTCAAGGACCGCGTCGTCAGTGTTGCGTTGAGCCGCGCCAAAGAACTCGGCTTCACAACAGTTGCCTGCGCTTCGACCGGCAACCTTGCAAACTCCGTCGCGGCCAATGCCGCCGCCGCCGGGCTCAAGGCGTACGTGTTCATCCCGGCTGATCTCGAGGAAGGCAAGATTGTCAATTCGCTTGTGTACGGCGCTCAAGTAATCGGAATTCGAGGTCATTATGACGAGGTGAATCGTCTGTGCGCCGAAATCGCAGGCAAGTTTGGCTGGGGATTCGTCAACGTGAACATGCGGCCTTACTACGCCGAAGGCTCGAAGAGCATGGGATTTGAGATCATCGAGCAACTCGGATGGCGGCTGCCGCAACACACCGTGGTGCCGATGGCCTCCGGATCGCTCCTCACCAAGATCCACAAGAGTTACCAGGAGTTCATCAAGCTTGGGCTGGTGGCAGAATCAAAATACAAAGTTCATGGTGCGCAAGCCACTGGTTGCTCGCCCATCTCCATCGCGCATAAAGGCGGCATGGATTTCTTCAAGCCGGTGAAACCCAACACGATTGCAAAATCACTCGCCATCGGCACGCCGGCTGACGGTTTCTATGCACTGAAAGTGATGAAAGAAACTGGAGCCGCAGCGGATGATGTGACCGATGACGAGATCCGCGACGGCATGAAACTTCTCGCGGAGTGCGAGGGCATTTTCACCGAGACCGCAGGCGGCGTCACGGTGGGCGTTGCCAAGAAACTCATTGCCTCGGGCCGGATTCCCGCGAATGATTCCGTCGTTCTCTGCATCACCGGCAACGGATTGAAGACATTGGATGCGGTCGCCGGTCACGTAGGCAAGACGCGAGAGATCCGCCCCAGCCTGCGCGAGTTTGAAGCGCTGATCGAGGCGGAGTCCAAAGTGAACTGTTAGATTTTATGCCAGCAAAAGTCAGAATTCCCACGCCGCTTCGCAAGCTCACCAACAATGAGGAACTTGTCGAAGTCAACGGCGGCACCATTGGGGCCGTCATCACTGAATTGCAAGTCCGCTTCCCTGGTATCAAGGAGCGCCTGCTGGACGAAAACGGAAGCGTCCGGCGATTCGTGAACGTCTATGTCAACGAGGAAGATATCCGGTTCCTCAAGAACCAGGACACTCCCGTTAACAACGGCGACGAAATCAGCATCATCCCCGCAATTGCCGGCGGCTGAACAACACCCGTTATGGCAGCGAAAAAATCCAAGAAGCAATCCGCGCCGAAAGCGACCAGTAATTCAAGCCCTCAAACGACCCGTCTTTGGCTGATGTACCCTCCCAAGCTCATTACTACGCCGGTGATTTGGGAGGTCGGGCACAAATTCAATGTTATGACCAACGTCCGGCAGGCGAGCGTCACGGACGAAATCGGCGTCGTATGTCTGGAACTGGATGGTCAGCGTCCGGAAATAAAGGCTGCGATCAAGTGGCTCGAGAAACTCGGTGTGAAGGTTGAACCCGTCGAAATTAACGTCATCGAAAGTTGAGAATTAGCTCAGATAACCAGCTTGACCCACCCAAAGTTCACGCTAAGGTCTTGCTAACCGCGACAGATCAGTCGGTTACAGTCGAAACCGTAACTCAACTACTCTATGACAAAGCGTGACTTGGTAGTACGAATCAGTGAGGAAACGGGTTTGGTACAGCAGTCAGTCCTCGATATCGTTCAGAAGACATTAGATTACATTGCCGAAGCCGTTGCTCAAGGTAAGAAGGTGGAACTTCGCAACTTCGGCGTCTTCGAAGTAAAGATCCGGCGTGCTCGCGTCGGACGAAACCCAAATTCGCCCGAAGCAGACGTGCGAATTCCGCCTCGTGCGGTCGTAAAATTCAAACCTGGAAAGGAGATGCGCGACGCTGTTCTCAAGCTCACTCCACAGGATGGAAATACTCCCGCACCAGCTCTGGCACCCGCCGATGGGACGGTTGCCCCGCCCGCCACACCTCAGCCGTAATGTGCGACGCTTCGGTTTCGTAAGGCGCTCGGCCCGAACGGAGCGCCTTTTTTGTTTCCTCACATGATGGATCACTTACCCGGCTTTCGCGATTTCTATCCCGAACCTCTCCCCGGCGCAGACGCCTGGAGTGCTGACCTGCGAAACCATATTTTTGCCTGTTGGCGCAAGACCGCTCGTTGCTATGGGTTCAGGGAATACGACGGCCCGCCCCTCGAACCGCTCGAACTTTACACCACCAAGAGTGGGGATGAAATCGTCGGGCAGCTCTACAACTTCTCTGACAAGGGTGACCGTGCGGTGGCATTGCGTCCCGAGATGACTCCGACGCTGGCTCGAATGATCGCGGCGCACGCGCGCAACTACAAGAAACCGATCAAGTGGTTCGCCGTCCCGCAGTTGTTCCGTTACGAACGACAGCAAAAGGGCCGGCTCCGCGAACATTTCCAATTTAATGCCGACGTCATCGGCGAAACCGACCCGGCCGCCGACGCGGAGATCATAGCGCTCGTCATCGATTCACTTCGTTCGCTCGAACTCACTGCGGAGGATTTCTACATCCGGCTAAGTTCCCGAAATGCCTGGCAGCAATTCTTTCAGTCAAAATGCTCGGACACTTCGAAGGCGTACGAATTTTACCAGATTGTGGACAAACTCGAACGCGAAGATCCCGCGCAAAGCGATGCCCGTCTGAAGTCGCTCGGCTTCTCGGTCGATGAAGTTCGCAAGTTCATCACTGCTGGTACCCCGACCCAGGAGCTGGAAACGATTCTACTTAACCTTCAAGCACGCGGCTTGGGCGATTTCGTCAAGATCGACTACGGCGTGATTCGTGGGCTCGCTTACTATACCGGGCCGGTCTTCGAGGCCTTTGACAAGAAGGGGGAGTTCCGCGCTATCGCCGGGGGAGGACGCTACGACAATCTGGTGAAGCTGATTTCCGGAGGCAAAGTGGACCTGCCTTGTGTTGGATTTGGAATGGGTGACGTGGTTCTTGCGGAACTTCTCAAACACCGAGGTCTTGTTCCAAAGTTCGATTCGCACCTCGACGCATTTTGCCTGATCGAAGATGAGTCGCTGCGTTCGGCGAGTCTGAAGCTTGTCCAGGACTTGCGGCAAGCCGGGCTTGCCGTCGATTTCCCCTTCACTCCAACGAAGCCGGACAAGCAATTCAAACGCGCCCTCGAATCCAACGCCCGGCACACGATCAAGCTCGACGGAGCGGGGAACGTCAAAACCAAGTCACTTGCCACTCGCGAGGAGAAGTGTGTCTTGCTGCCCGAAGCGATCAGCCTGTTGAGATCCGTCCGGTCGTGAGAATCATTCAACCTCGATCCCTGTTGCTATCCGAGGTCGAGTTCCAACGCCTATGGCGGTTGCCCTGCCTTTTGCCGTCAATTCCAATTCCCAGCCGCTGTTGTTGACTGGACGATACTGGGCCAGGTGAAACTCCAATGGAAAACTCCAGCCCAACACATTCGTTGACCGCGAGACACGATACTGCAGGACAGGTTGGTTATTGGTCGTGTGGAGATTCACGCTGCTCGGCAGACCCAAGTCGTCCTCGAAAACGATGGGTTTGTCCTGGAATCCAGAGGGAAAGGCTATCTGTTCCTTCCAAGAATCACTCGGCGGGAAAATCTGACGACCGGCCCGTTTGAGACATGGACCCGAACAAAAGGCCAGCCAACAGATTCGCGCGCCTGAGACAGTCAAGAGGTCAACAGTCCGCGGCGGCCTGCCGGGATTGCCATCAATGGACTCGATAGTTTCTGTGGATCGGCGGCCCACAGGAAAATCGGTGCGACCGTGATTCCTCTCATAAAGCTCCATATCCTTGGAAGGTGGTTTGGTGATCACAAATTTTCTGATCATGTTGGTGCCGGTAAACCACCACGTCTCCCTCCCGTTCGCAATGAAGTCACCTTCTATAAGCCATGAGTTGGTGCCAACGACACTTCGTATCGTCCAGGTTCTGCTGTTGAGATTTTCAGAGGTCTCTCCGGTTTTCTCTTTGGATGGCCAGACGATCGTTTCGATTTCCGACGTGATTTCCACAAACTGGGCTGCGCTTGATTCAATGGTAAACGGCAGCAAAAGACAGAACAGCACCATCCATCTTGAGGCTTGGTTGAGAAACATAGTCTTCAAGGCAGTAGCTTCGAGTCGAAATTGAGTTCCGTCGTTTGTCGTTCGCGCCGCCGACACACAGATAATTACTTCGGTGTCACCTTGAAATCGACCACAGTCTGAGAGTTCGAAATACTTACCGCGCGCGCGATTTTTCCAATTCTAGGATGAAACACCTCCAGTGTGCAACGTCCTGGCGGCACACCTTGAATGCCAAATCGTCCGTGCTTGTCCGTGACACCGAAGAACGGATGAGTGAACACACCAACGTAAGCGAAGTTCCACGGATGCAAGTCGCACTTGAATTTGATCGGCACTTAGGCGTTGGCGAATGTGCGCAATACATCGACAGTTCCAAGTCCCGGACTGGCTACGAACTCCTGATTTTTGTTTACCACTGCTTGAAAGCCACAAATGGTCCCATCGGTGCAGTGCAAGCGGAGCGGCTGGCCAACTTGAACGCCCATCACGTAGGGTTGAAAGAGTCCCTCCAAATGGTCCAAAACAGATGGCTGCGCAGGTGGCTTGAATGTCATCCCTTCAAACTCTCTGCGAATGTAAACAAGCGCGTTCACTAGCCCACCATCGGGGCTGACTTCGTAACGACGGGTCGTCAGGCCGTTCGGATGTTTGGCGTCTATCTTTGGGTTCGCCTTCAAATCAATGAGGATTTCTGGAGGCGGTTTCCCTTCGAGAGTTATTCGGCCTGTGATTTCACCGACGTGCGGGGCACAAGCTACCAATGAAGAAAGCAGCAGCAATGACACAACAAAGAGGGTGTTCTTGGTGGCCGGCACAGTTTCTGTGAGTCGAGAAAAGTTCATCAGTCATTTCAGTTTCGGAAGCAGATTGCTTGATCCATTTTCTCTCGCATTTGCGATCCTTTCCAGCGCAGTAGCCGCTGCCCTCCGGAGAGTTTCGTCGTCAGCGCGGAGCAGAGGCTCGATGTTTTCCCTGCTTGGTTGAGCCGAAGGGCTCATCTCGGCTAGCACATTCAAGGCTGCCAGGCGGATAGACACGAGTTTGTGGTTCAAGAGTGAGGTCAAGGTAGGCAGGACCGATTCAGGTGAAGCTTCCAACCTCCACAGTGCTCCCGCTGCTGCGACCCTCACATGGCCGCGTTGGTCCTCGCACGCATGCCTTAGCGAGGTTCGAGTTTCGGAATCCTCGGGCTTCACTGCTGCCAATGCATAAGCCGCATCAGCCCGGATATTGGGCCATTCGTCTGCATCCTGGAGAACTTGTTTCAAGGCGGGGACAAACTGTTTCGCTTCAGCTCCGATCTTGTTCAGGGCCACGACGGCTGGAATCCAGAGCTCATGGTCTTCCTTCGTTTGGATCACACCGACTAAATCTGGGATCGCTGGCTTCGCAAACGGCCCGACTGCCGCGAGTCCAACCAACCCGAACCGCCGATGAATGAAGTCGTAGCGGTGACCGAATCTGCCGAAACCTTTGTTCAAATCGCGAAAGACATAAAACGCGTTAGTCTGGCTTTTCAAACCTTTCGCCAAATCACCCCAACCGGAGTAATCGTCCGCCTTGATCTGGGCGAGGACCGACGCAGCGGCAAAGCCGACCGGCAGATTCTCGCGTATCAATGCTTCTACCAATGCAGGCACAGCCGACCAGGCATTTGTTCCCATCTGAACCAACTGTCCCACGGCTTTCCACCTCTCCATCTCAATGCGAAGCTCGGCCGCAATTGCCTCCCTAACCCGCGCATCCCTAGCCTGCAAAATTCGTAACCGTTCACGGATAAGGCAGCGGCCTCCTAAAACTTTCTTGATTTTTTGCTGGCGTCTCTTCGTTCCCTGACTCACGATCCGGGTCGATGGAACTGGTCATTCGCAATCGGAGGCTCACGGAGAGGGATTT
>SIBF01000148.1 GCA_009695275.1 Pedosphaera sp.
GGCATCCCAAAGACTACCTCCCAGCCGCCCACTGGGAGAAGTCCACGCTGCGCAATCGCCACACGTGCCAGTCACCAAAACACCAAATCCGAAGGATTTAAACCAGTCACTGTCTTTTCCGGTTTACCCCGCTTTTTCTGAGGTCTGCATGTACAGTTCAGTTGAGGTTTCAAGCTAAAGTAGCAGGCGAACTTCGGCGCGCAAAGCTTGAAAAAATCAAGTTTTCCGATCCGGAGGCAAGAACCCCTTGAATTCGATTCAAGCATACCGACCCCTGTTCCCCACTAAATTCCCTTTGATCCTCAAGCGTTGGATGCGCCAGGGGTTGAACGCTGAGGGGAAACCGTTTCTCCGCGCAATGTCTGAAACAAACCCACCTTCCGTCCCGTGAACTGTTGCGCCACGACGAGGTGAAAATGTTGAGTGAGGTTCCGCCGGGCTGAGTTCGCGAAGTAGAAATCCATTCCCAGACCGAGCAGCATCCAGATTCCGACCATGAATGAAGTCGATGGGATCGAGTTCCCAGCGGCTGGCGACAAAAAGAGAATGGTTATCATTCCAAGGATATACAACACCCATGGGAGCACCAGCACGCGTACGAGCGCGGCAGAAGCGGCGCGATGCGGACTCCTGGATACCAGCCCGAACCACATCCCAAGCCATGAAAGGGTGTAAAGGTCCCCCACAAACATCACCATGATTGACAGGAAACTCAGCGCCCAGTCGCCCGGGCCACTCGCGGAACGATCTCTCGTCTTTGAGATGAAGATCACGAGGTCAATCACCAGCATGGTTCCGACAACGGGAGAGAAATGGCGGTTGAGAGCCAGCATCTGGCCACGAAGAATTCCAGGGACGTTCAACGGTGTGGACAACAATAGTTCCAACGCACCCGAACGACGGTCTTCGCAGAATCGTCGGCACGCCTCCGTCGCGAGCCAGCACTTGAGCGCGGTATGGATGATGACAACAAAAACCGTCAAGGCGGATTCCTCCACCATGTCACCGGGATACTTGAACCAAAGCACCAGCCAACCCAATGCGACGAGTGCAACGAGAGCGATTCCATGGAAGGGCTTTCTAAAATCGCGGCTGGCCAGCCAGAAAAACGGATTGATTTCCAGCAACCTTGCTCGAAAGGAGGCCCGCTTTGCAACCGAGCCCAGTCCCCAGGCTCGCAGCCGGTCCCGCCATGTTTGTCGTGTCGCGGCAGCCGGCTGATCGTGCCATGTCCGCGGAAGAACGACGCTGGCGATGATCAGGAACAACCACACCAGAAAATGTGTTGTGCATGTCGCAATCCAGAATTGTTTCTCATGCAATCGAAATGGCGCCGAAGGGGTGTCGAATGCCAGACCGAATCCAAGGAACGGGCTTGCATTGGCGAGCAGCCAGGAGTGCTTCGAGCCGGTGACGCGGGAAAGAATCAACGCGAGCAACGGCATTCCCCCCGAGAGAAACGTCATCCAACCAAAAGCGGCGACGACCGATCGATGCGACTGCCGGCTCATTGCCGAAGCGAGCATCCCGGCGCTCAATGAGAGCATCAGCGTGTTCAACAGAACAATTGCGATGCGCCAGAAATCGCCGAGAGTCACCGAACCCATGAGAATCGGGATCGCGAGAATTGGCATCACTGCCGCCAATCGATAGGCCGTCGAAAGGGAGCTGGCTGCCAGTTTCCCCAGGACAACATCATAGCCACGAAGGTCGGTCAGGAAGAGCAATCCGAGAGTGCCTTCCCGCTTCTCCTCGCTCAACGAGTCCGCTGTGGCACCCACGCCAGCCAGGAGGCTGTATCCGAAGGCAAGTCCCGCCAGCGTGTAAAAGATCTCCTGTCCCCGCTCTTGCGGTGGCGTACTGCCGCCGTCCACCATCCATATAAACCCGCATAGTCCCGTGGCGATCAGTCCGGCCACCGTGCGGCGCCAGAAGGTCTGCGACCGCCGCGATGCCGCGCGCAGCTCCCGCTCGACAACTGGCAGAAATGTCATTGCGCATGAAGATGAGCAGCCAGATGCCGGAGCGCAAGTGCCGGAGCGATTTCGTCAGAATCGCGGCGTGAACGCCGCGCTCCTTTGCCAGCAAACCGGATGATCACAAAACTTTCCTCTCGATACGCCGGTGAGTTCCCATTTCTCTATCGGTGCATGTCAGGTCATGTTCATGGAGCGGGAGACCGGGATCCGAGTTTGAGCGCGAGATCGCGTTCGACCTGGGAGATCATCCGCCGGGTCGCTGTCTACTTGCGGCCTTACAAGTTGATGGCGCTCGGCACGATGGTCTGCGCCATCTTCTCACTGGCATTCTCCTTCGCCTACCCAAAGCTGACTCAGGTGGTGGTGGACGACATCATCGGGAAGGGCCAGGCAAATCTGCTTGCGCCAGCCATGCTCGGACTTCTCGGCGCCTTTCTTATGCGCGACGTTTTCAACAGCCTGCGCATCCGGATCAATAATGCCTTCGAGCAAAATGTCATCTACGACATGCGCCGCGCGGTCTATGCGCGCCTCCAGCGTCTCCCGGTCAGTTACTTTGACCAGCGCGCCTCCGGCGATCTGATGACCCGCGTCCTCGAAGATGTGAACTCGGTGGAACGCGTTCTGATCGACGGCACAGAACAGGGCACCGTATCCATCCTCAGCATCGTGGGCGTGCTGATCCTGCTGTTCTACACGGATGCCACACTCGCCTGGGTTGCTCTTGTGCCGCTGCCGTTGCTGGCGGGAGGCGCGCTTCTCTACACGTTGACCGCCCACAAGCGCTACCGTGCCCAACGCGAAGCAGCCAGCGCCATGGGGTCGCTGCTGATGGATAACCTACAGGGAATTCGACAGATTAAAGCATTCGGCCGTCACGATCATGAAGACTCTCGCTTCGCGCAGCGGGCCGACGAACTCCGCCAGGGGACACTCGGCGTCATGCGAGTGTGGGCGACCTACTCGCCGGCGATGACCTTCGCGAGCTCACTGGGTATCGGGCTGGTGTTGTGGGTTGGCGGCAGCTTCGTGATGAGCGGGCGCATGACGCTCGGCGAACTCTTCGCCTTTGTCGTGTACCTTGGCCTCTTCTACGAGCCGGTCGGCCGGCTTCACGGCTTGAATCAAATGCTACAGGCGGCTCGCGCCTCGGGAGAGCGTGTCTTTGACATCATGGATGCGGCTGAAGAACGCCCCATCACTTCCCGCCTGGACAACCTGCCGGCTCGAGTGCGTGGAGAAGTGATTTACGAGCGCGTGGGATTCTCTTACGCGGCGGACCGCACGGTGCTTGATGGCGTCTCGCTCCAGGCGCGACCTGGCGAGATGATCGCACTGGTCGGACCCACCGGTGCCGGGAAATCCACCTTCGTCAATTTATTGCCAGCTTTTTACGATCTCACTTCAGGACGCATCACAATTGATGGACACGACACCAGCCGCGTTTCGCTTGAATCACTCCGCTCGCAAATCAGCGTGGTCAGCCAGGAAGCCTTCCTCTTCAACGGCACCATCCGCGAAAACATTCTCTACGGCCGACTGGACGCTGCCGAGGATGAGTTGTTCGCCGCGGCCAAGGCTGCCAACTGCCACGAATTCATCGCCCGTCTTCCTGAAGGCTACGACTCGCGGGTCGGGGAGCGGGGCGTGAAGCTCAGCGTTGGCGAAAAACAACGCGTGAGCATCGCCCGCGCACTTCTGAAAAACACCCCGATCCTCATTCTGGACGAAGCCACGGCAAGCGTGGACACGAACACGGAGAAGTTAATTCAAGAGGCTCTGGAACGGCTCATGGCGGGCCGCACCAGCTTTGTCATCGCCCATCGACTGAGCACGATCCGCAATGCTGACCAGATTCTTGTGATGCAGCACGGCCAGATCATCGAGCGCGGAACACACGAAGAATTGATCACACAGAATGGCCTTTATGCCCGATTGGCGCGGATTCAGAACACAACGTTCATCGAAGAGAGCTTCGAGAAGCTGGCTGACGTGTGAACTCCGCCTTCTTTCGGGAAGAAAGAAACACCTGGCCACGTATCGAAGATGCGATTGACGTGGACTTGGGAACGACCGATCTACGCGCTCTCTTAATGAACCTTCCCTGACGAACAGGACTCCTTGGACCGCGCTGGCAAGGATGCCAGCATTCTGAGGTTCTACCGCTGGATCACCCGATAAAATCGCGTGTTGGACGCAGCAGCGTTGGGGTCGGTGAAACTGAGGCGGGATTCTGAAGCGGCGAGCGTGGAGATCGATGCCCATTGGATGAGATCGGTGGAGACGGAGAGTTCATAAGTCCTGCCAGGCACGCCGCGCATCAGCAGCCGGAGGCTTCCATCCGCTTGAGGTGTCACCGACTCGATCCTTGGAGCTCCGGCGCCCGGTCCGCCCGTGACGGAGATGGAGACTTTCGCCATCTGGCTGTAAGCGTGCTGATCCCAAACTTTGTAGGTGAATTCATCCTGCCCCACGAAATCCTGCGCCGGCACGTAGGTAAAGGTCGTGCCGCGACCGAAGATCCGACCATGCTTCGGACCTTTCAGGATCGGCGACGCCAAAGGATCGGAGTCTTCGTCGGTCACACTGAGGAGGACGACAGTCGCGGCGTTTCGCTCGATGGTCATGGTTTGATTGGTGGCGATCGCTGGATGATTGAAGTAGTCCACGGCAATCAGCACGGAACCTGGATCGCTTTCCAGAAAACCGTCGAAAGCCTTGAAGCTGAAACGGTCCGGGCCGACGAAGTCCGGCTCGGGTGTGTAAGTGAGATGCGGTGGCGTTCCCGACAAAGTGCCAGTCGCAGGTTGGGTCAGGACTGTGAACGTGAGAGCATTTGCTTCCTTGTCCGTCGCACGAAGCTCGATGGGAGTGGAAGCGCCCACTCGCGCGCGAATCAAAATGTCTTCGATCACCGGAGCGGAATTCTCGTTCGTGACTTGAATGTGAACAGTGGCGGAAGTCACTCCGCCCGCGCCGTCGGAAGCTTCGACGGAGAAGGAATCGTCGCCCAGAAACCCTCGATTGGGCTGGTAAAGGTAGTTACCTCCTTCGCCGCCGATTGACCCGTGGTTGGGTGGCGCGGCAATCTGAATGGTCACAGCATCGCCATCCAGATCCGACGCTTTCAAAACAACAGTCAAGCCCTGATCACCGCGCGTTATCAACTGCTGATCCGAGATGGCCGGGGCATTATTGACATCGAGCACGGTGATATCGATGGAAATGTCGCGGCTGTCGGCTTTTCCGTCGTTGGCGATGTAGATGATGCGATCGCTGCCAACAAAGTTCTTCTTCGGAGTGTAACTGGCCACAGCAGGATAGGTGAAGAGTTCCCCATGTTCCGGCCCCGTCTTCACACGATATGAAATCGGGGCCTTCTCGACGTCCTCGGCCGTGTAGATGATCTCCAGCGTGGCATTGCGATTTACCGTAAAGTTTTGATCCGGGTTTTCGGGCGGGTCGTTGACCGGTTTCACCAGGATATTGACAGCCGCTGTGGCTGCTTCGCCGGACGGATCCGCAACCTTGTAGGAGAAGGTGACCGAGCCGGAGTAATTGGTGGGAGGCGAGTAAATGAACCTGCCCTCCCCCTCACGCCAAAGTTCCCCCTCTTCCGGCTGCGTGAATGAGACAATCGAGAACGCATCGCCATCCACATCGATGTCATTCGCGAGAACATCGATGCTCACGGGCGTATCCTCGTCAGTGATGACGTAGTCCGTGGCGGGTGCCGGCGCGTCGTTCAC
Source organism: Pedosphaera sp. (assembly GCA_009695275.1). Classification (GTDB taxonomy): domain Bacteria; phylum Verrucomicrobiota; class Verrucomicrobiia; order Limisphaerales; family F1-12-MAGs170; genus F1-120-MAGs170. Next base: position 5,729 of record SIBF01000148.1, read on the forward strand.
TGGAACAACCGAAACTTTGACGACGCCTATGGCGAGGCCACCGTTGCCGTTTCCAATGGTGTAAGTAAACGTGTCCTCACCGTGCGCGTCAGGATTGGGAGTGTAGAAAAGCCTGTCAGTCGCGTCACGTTTCACTTTTCCGAAAGCTGGATTACTCACGCTCAGAACCGCCAATCGCCGGCCTTCAGGATCGGTGTCATTTCCCAATGGCAGAAATTCCACCGAAGTGTCCTCAAGCGTCGTCACGTGATCTTCCCGTGCTGTAGGAGGAACGTAGCCATTCCGGATCGTATAGGTCACAGTGGCTTCGCCTCGAAGCCCACCAGGATCTGCAACTACGAGACGCAACATTTCCGAACCCGTCCAGGTCGCCGAAGGCCACCCGGCTTTGAGAATTCGATCCGCGCTGATGCTCGCCTTGAGTTCTGTATTGCCGGTCACGGTCCAATTCAATTCGCGCGGACGATTGTCGGGATCTTCGACGAACCCATCCAGAGGGATTGCGACGAAATCCCCTCCCGCCGGAATCGTCTGGTCAGGAATCAAAACAATGACAGGCGGCTGGTTCGTGTGTCTCGGCTCACTAAAGCGGCCTGAGTGCTGGGCATCGCCCTGGAGCATCGGCCAAGGCATGCGCTTATTGTTGAACGGAACCTCGAGTTCCCAAACGTAAATGCTGCTGCGCCCTTTCCGGTAACCGGAGTCGCCGGGAGATCCATAAGCGCGGTCGAGAACTGTCGTGGCAACCAGGTCCAGTTTTCCATCATAATCAATGTCCGCGAGGGTCAAGGTCGCGGCCTTGTGCCACGCGCCGCCAGAACCTTCCATCACGAGTGCTGGGCGTTTCGGATTCAGCCGGATGGGGCGCCCGGAGACATTCCAGGCACTGACGCCGCCAATGTACGACATGTCACCAACGGTAAAGGCGAGGTATAAATAACCCGGCGAAGCGATGGCGACATCAGGTTCACCATCGCCATCCAAGTCGCCTATCACCGGGCTGGTGAGGACAGAGGAACTACTCATCGGCCCAACCGGCCATCCCTCGATCTCGAACCCCCAATGCTTCATCACATGCAACAACTCGGTCGAACGACCCAAAACGCAAATCTCGAGCGACCCATCGCCGTCCAGATCGCCCAGCGCCGGCGGGCTGGTGAAGGATTCGCCCTGCAATACGGGCCAGCCTGGAAACGCCTTGCCTGTCCGGTCGAAAACGTAGAGCGCGCCCGATGCGCCTTTGATCCGGCCATCGTAAGTGCCGACGACAATCTCTGGAGTTCCGTCCCTGTCGAGATCACCGATGACTACGGATGAGACTATCTGTCCATCAACAGGGGCAACCCACAGGGGGCCTGACAACTTCGCGAGGCTAAAGGCCGCGAGTGAATGGCAACCTTGCGGCACCACAATTTCCATTCCGGGTTCGCCATCCAGATTCGCGACGGCGGGAAAAATGCGCCCGGCGTCGATCTCGGCATCGCACGTTTCAATTTCCCATTTCACGATCGTCCTCCCCTGCCCGTCCAGCACGATGAGCTGCCGCATTTCCTTGCCCGCCCGGTCAACGGTGCCTTGCGAATATCCAATCAGGTCGTCCACGCCATCGCCGTTAACATCGGCAATGGTCTTTCCCAATCCGCCGGCCTCCAGCTTCACCGGCCATTGGCCGCCGAGAGGTGTCCCATCACTGCGAAAAGCGAATAGTTGTTTCGACTTTCCGACATCGACAAAGATTTCCAACTGCCCGTCGCCATCAATGTCGCCGACAACGGGGACATCCCAGTAAGGCTCTCCCGTTGCAAGGTCTCGCGTCCACCGGAGCGTGCCATCCGCATTGTAGGCGAGCAGGCGGCCAATCTTTCCTTCGATGTTGCCGGGATCAACGAGCAGCAACGTCTGCCGGCCATTGCCATCAAGATCGGCCACGGTAATTTGCTTCCAATCATTGGTCACGAGACCGCCCGCGATCGGAATGTATTGAGGCCAGCCGCGCTTCAATCGGGAATCCAGATAGACATTTCGTATGAAATGTTCCCCGGCTGGCTTGCTGTCGGTCGTGGCCGAGAGCCGCAAGGTGTAGAACTGATCCGCTTCCGCCGCAGACGTGTCCCAGGTGGCGAGGAGCCCATCCAGAACATCCTGCGAGCCGTCCGCAGCGAGACGGATTCCGGCAGCGGACCAAATCGTGGGTTCGGGACCTTTCCCGTATTCGATGCGGTAGTTGCGATGGTTGCCGAAGCATGAGCCGCGGATTTCCAGCGCGTCCCCCGCACGAAGCACGTCGTTGGGCAGGGGAAAATCGATATGCACATTGCTGATGCTGACGGCAGCCCGTTCGCTCGAAACCTGGCCCGTCGTGTTGGTCGCGGTAATGCGGAAGGTGTAAAGCCCTTCATCAAGCTCGGCTGTGGCAAACCGGTCGAGCAACACGCCACCGGTGGGTGGAGACGCCGCGGCGGTCAGCTTTGTCCATTTGGAGGGAGCGGCCACGCTCGCGTACTCGAGTGTGTAGCCGGCCAGGTTCGTGCCGGAGGCCGAGCCTCGCAATGGCGTGATGCCCCGCAAGCTGGCTGGAAGGTCCAACTGAACAAATGGAAGTGGAGCATCGACAACCAGAGCCTTGCGGGCGTTGAGCCTTCCGGAGCCCAGGGGTTTGTCCGTCTTGATCGGATCCACCGCATTTCGAAGAATGTTGGCGACATCGCGATTCGAGAACTCCGGATGGTTCGCAAGGATGAGCGCGGCGACACCGGTCACGTGGGGCGCTGCCATGGACGTTCCACTGAAGTACTCGTACCGGGAATCTGGCATCGTCGAGAATATGAACTCCCCCGGAGCGGCCAGATCCACACGAGCTCCATAGTTGGAGAATCGTGGCCGCTGATCCTTGCGATCCGTCGCCGCGACAGAGACAACGTGATCGAAAGCTGCCGGATAAACCCTGGCATCCGTGTTCTCGTTTCCCGCAGCCGCGATGAAGAGCACACCCGCTTTGATCGCGGCGGCCACGGCCTCTTCCAAGGCATGGCTGGAATCGTCCTGCCCCCAACTGGCATTGATGATTTGCGCGCCATTCGCCACGGCGTAATGGATGGCCTCGATCGTGTCGCTGGTGGTTGCGTTACCGGTCTCATCAAACGCCTTGATCGCCATCAGGGTGACTTCCCAGCAGACACCGGTGATTCCGACACGATTATTCCCCGTGGCGCCAATGATGCCGGCCACGTGGGTGCCGTGGCTGTGGTCATCAAATGGGTCGCCATCCCGGGAAACAAAATCGAAGCCATTCACGTCATCGATGAAGCCATTGCCGTCGTCATCCAGTCCGTTGCCTGGGATGTCATTGTTGACCCAGATGTTCGCCACGAGATCGGGATGGAAGTAGTCGATGCCAGTGTCAATCACAGCGACCTTCACTCTCCGGCTGCCGATGCCAAGTTCCCAGGCCTCGGTGGCACTGACGTCCGCTCCAACCGTCCCTTCACTCCAGCCCGTGTTCCGGAAGTTCCACAGCTTGTCGAACTCGAAGTCGTTCGGAATCCGCCCCGACTCCCTCGCTCCGAGGATATGCACCCGTGAATTGAGCTCGGCATACAAAACATCCGGACGCCGATTCATCCGCGCGATTGCCGTGTTCATCGCGACACCGTTCTTCAACGTCACCACCGCGAGGTGATCCAGATAGGACGCGCCAGCACCGTGAGCCTGGAGCGCAACGCGATTGTTTCCCCGCCCCAGGATCCGAACATCAGAAGCGATTGCGTCCATGCCCGCCGGTCCTACGTTCTGTGTCAGTGGAGAACGGAACCGGACGATGATTTGGTTTGGGGCATCTGGAGTCCCTTTTGCCTGCCAGAGGCGCGATGTCTTGGGGTTGGAATGAAGAGCTGGAGATAAAGCGGTTGGCCGCACCTCTGCCGGTTCAGCGCCTAAGACAGCCGAGCACACCAGCGAGACGACCCAGAAAGATGTCGCAAACAATTCGAAACGTCTGCCGACCTCCTTCACAATTTCCGCAATCCTAAACACGTGATAATGCAAAATGAACTTCCAAACAAAGCAAACCTCGGGCCGCGATCTTTGCGTTGAACCTGCGGAAAGGTAACGTTGGCCACGCTCTTTGCAATGGCCGGCAGCGGGGGGAGATTGATCTGGAGCCTGGAGGAGCAGGCTCTTTTTGCGAAGGACTCCTTCCATCAATCCACGCCTCGGAGCACAGACATCAGGCGGCGCCTCCTGCGAAGTATGGCGGCGTGCGAGTGACTGCACCTGCTTTCGTCGGGGCATTGCGTGTGCGAAAAGCGGCGCTTGGGAGCGCCGCACTCCATACGCTTCGCGAGGTTCGAGTGCGTTGGCTGCGAATGGAGCGTTGTTGGTCGCGCCAGCGTATAAACTGCGCCAGGCAATGGAAAGCGCGGGCGTCATCGGCCGGCCGGAGGTTACGTTCTTCAATCAGATGGAAGTATTGAGCGTGTGACCTGCCGGGTGTGGCTGGCCCGCCGCATTCCGGCTGGACCGCGCGGCTACTTTCCTCGAAATGGTGAAACGGGAACCCGCCGCCGCGTGGACTTCCGCAGTCCCGGCACCAGGCAGAGGCTTCCAGACGCAGATGAACCGGAACAACGTCTGTCCTGAGTAACAAATCGCCCGCCTGCCATCGTGTTCATCTTCATCCCCCCTCGGCTGATGCTCGGGTTGACACGCTGGATGACGCGCCGTGTGGTCCAAGTTCCTTCCGGGCGCAGAGATGCTCCCTCGACCCCCCAGGTGCGATCGTGATCACTTTACCTTTGCCACCGAGCCTGGTTGCCATTAGAAACGCGCCGTAAATTTAACCCCGCGGGATCGCGAGGCGTTGTCCCTTGTTGCCGATCTATAAACTGTAAACCGACTAGTCCTTATGCCGCCAAAATCTTCTGAAAAGTTGACCGAAAAAGCCGCTGATCGCAGCGCCGCCGAAACAAAGTCCGGTGAAGTCTCCAAGATCTCCCCCACACGCCAGCGTGATCTCGAAGCCGCGATCTCATCCATTACCAAGGCCTATGGCGATGGCAGCATCATGCGGCTGGGAGACGCGGGCGCGGCGCGGGCAATTGATGTGATACCCACGGGAGCGCTTTCGGTCGATCTGGCGTTGGGAGTGGGTGGCGTGCCGCGCGGTCGTGTCATTGAGATCTTCGGCCCGGAATCGTCCGGCAAGACGACGCTGATGCTCCATGTGATTGCCAATGCGCAGAAAGCTGGCGGTCTGGCGGCGTTTATCGACGCCGAGCACGCGTTGGATCCGGCTTACGCCAAGAAGCTGGGCGTGAATCTCGATGATCTCCTCGTGTCGCAACCGGACAGCGGCGAGGAAGCGCTGACGATCTGTGAGACTCTGGCGCGATCGAATGCGCTCGACGTGATCGTGATCGATTCCGTGGCGGCATTGGTCCCCAAGGCCGAGCTGGAAGGCGAGATGGGCATGGCGACGATGGGAATGCAGGCACGCCTGATGAGCCAGGCCCTTCGCAAACTCACGGGCATTTTGAGCAAAGCCAAGACGACCTGCATCTTCACCAATCAGTTGCGCGAAAAAGTGGGGGTGATGTATGGCAACCCTGAGACGACTCCGGGTGGCAAGGCGTTGAAGTTCTATGCAAGCGTTCGCATCGACATACGGCGTAAGGATGCGCTGAAGGATGCGACCGGTGTGGTGATTGGCAATCACGTCAAGGTCAAGATCGTGAAGAACAAAGTGGCGCCACCCTTCGTGGAAGCCGAGTTCGACATCATGTTCAATCACGGCATCAACAAGGAAGGGAGCATCCTCGATGTAGGAATCGACTCGGGCGTGGTGGAAAAGAAGGGTGCCTGGCTCCAGTTTCAAGGAGAGTTAATCGGGCAGGGAAGAGATGCCGCTCAGAAGACCCTGGTCGAGAAGCCCGAGATCGCCCGGAAAATCGTCGATGCGATCATGGCCAGGCGCGTGGCAAACGCCACGGCGGCCGCGGCAAAATAAGCCACCTTGATTCAGAGATCTTGGAAGAATGCGCGCCAAATTGTGAATCGCGGCTTCGCATAAAACTGAGAGCGTTGCCATCCATGCAAGCGAGGCAATCCAAACTCGATACGCCGGCAAGGATGCCTGCGCTTCCAGGACTGCTCGCAAGTTCAAGCGTTCAGCTTACAAATTATTTGGAGGAACACTCCTCGTGCAACAGTCCCCTGCCCTCTTCATCCACCTCCGTTGCCTGCTGGCTCAAGTGGAGTGAGCTTCAGGCACTCGCATCGTAAATCGAGGAATACGTGCGATGACCCGCAGGCCTGCTTCATCAATACCGAGATAGCTTCCCTCGGCCGAGGCGGTCAGTGTGTCAATGAGGTGAAAGCTGTTATAGGAAAACTTGTCGTTCGGGGAGATCTCCGGAAACTGGCCGACTACACCATCTCCCTCAAGCACGGTGATCTCGCCCTGGCCATTGGTCACAACCCACTTCCTGCCCTTGATGGTGATATTGGCTTTCGTGTGATTATGGATGCTGATGAAATAAACAAAGCAATGAGGCCGGTCTGGTGGCGCATGGTCGAGGTGCTGATAGATCACTCGATCCACGCTGACGTGGAGGCCGGCTGGATCGACGGACTCTGGAGGGGTGCTCATTGCGACTTCAATTTCTCTCGATGAACTACTGATAGGAATTTGGTTTCTGATCGTTGCTCCACGATGGATCTTGGAGATGGATTGAAGCAAGAAAGAACCCTGGAAAACCGATGAGAAACGGCGATTGCCCCTCGGTCGGCCGTCGACGGCCCACCGAGGGGCTCGATCCTCCCATGATCCTCTTCGGAAAGTGGATTCAGAGGGGAATCCCCATCTTTTTCAGAGTTTGCAGACAAAGAAGAGCATTCAGAGCTGTGAGCAACGTTTCGCCGATGTTGCTGCTGGCACCCCGATTCTCATCTCCTTTTTACTATTTCAGCCTCCGGTTCTCCCCTGAACCTGCGGCGGGCCCCTGGCAAATCCCTCCTCCCATAAGCCACAGTGTTTCAGAATCTTTTCCACCACCGCCCTCTGCCTTTCCTCGATAAAAGCGATGATCTTCATCTCCGCCCCGCACTTGGGGCAGCTCAAGGGGTCCACTTCATAAACCTGCTTGATCAACGCGGCCCATCGTTTACGGCCCTGCTTGCCCCAAGGTGCCAGGGGCTTGGCCCCGCTCTTCTGCGCCCTCAGCCACCGCCACCCCGGGTTGCGCCTTGGCCCTTTGGCCGCGATTCTTGTTCGAATACCATCCGTAATAGCGGATTTGGTGGTCTCCCTTCCCCGGGATGTGCTGGGTCACTTCGGCCAGGAAATCCAGTGGATCGAAAACCTGGAAGTTGCGCTTGGGGCCGGCCATCAGATCGTCGCTGGCGGCCTCGGGAAATCGCCCGAGGCGATTGTCGCCCGTCTTGTATACTCTGCGCGGCCATAGATTGCGCTTTTTGAAATCGAGCGAAAATGGTCGCTTCCCATTGATTGTGAGCTACTTGACAACTCAAGTGTCACGGTGCCAAAAGCGCAGTTTGTGACCGCGCTCAGTATAGATCACCTGGCCCTCAGCAGTCACCTGGATCATCCGCGCCTGGCTCAAAGGACAGCGCAGGAAATACTGCACCAGCCGCTGGATCCCTTCCCGGTCGCCCGCTTCAAGCCGCACGCTTTGGTCCACGCTGAGTAAACGGAAGCGCTGGGCCGAGTGTGAAGGGAGCGTATGAGTATGGCCCCTTTATAGTCCCATAAGAACGAATGCACCATTAGTCATCTCCGACCCCTTCACGACCACGAGCATTTCCGCCAACTGACCCAATCCCCTGGGATATTGGAAGTTCGTGGAGAGCAGATAGTCATCCACCTGCTGCCCCAGACCAACTATGGAGGTGAATTAAGGAAAGTGGTGAATCAAACGTTGGATGGGATCAATGCCCAAGGGCTGGAGCATCCGTGTCTACCGGGGAGGAAGCTGACGTTTCGCCTGGGGAAACGTTCGGAAATGGACTTGGCAGTATCATCTGCAGGCTGCACCCGTCTTTTGACCCAATGGGATCCGTACGAAGGAGCTGTCCGCGTGGCAACCGTCGCCGCTCTTCACCACCAAGTGAAATCCATGTCAGGCGGCTTTGACCAAAAACTGAAATTCTCAAACTGAGGCGGGAATCTAAAATTCGCCACGTGACCGTCTCCGTATAGCATCACGTCGACGCGCTTGCCTTTGAAACTGTGCCAAATATTCTGCTTGTCAGTGAGGTTTTTATTGGGGTGCCAGACCCAGTCGCCCTGAATGATCTTTGTCGTGGAGCGTAAGGCGACTTCGTTTTCCTTGATGGGTTTGCCAATGAGTTCGTCGGTGACCTTCTTTGCCCGCGAATAGTCAACCGACCACAGGCCGCAATAACTGTTCCCCCAACCTTCCCATGCCGATACATATTTCTGTCCAAAGGCCTCGCTTGCCAGCGAATCACCGCGGTCGGCCGGGCAATGAAATACAGCCGTCGATCCCGCGTACCGATTGAGCGGCCGATTTGTTTCCGGTGTCCAGGAGCCGTGGATAGGGATGCTTGGATACCTGGTTGCCTTTTTTCCACCGAAATCCGCCCAACCCGAGTGTACAGGGTAGTTTCCTTGGTTGTCGTCAACGTAGAGTTTGTAGGCGAGGCCAATCTGCTTTTGGTTGTTAATACACGAAGTTCTGACTGCCTGCGACTTGGCCCGAGACAAAGCCGGCAGGAGCATCCCTGCCAGAATGGCGATGATGGCGATGACCACGAGCAGTTCAATCAACGTGAATGCTCGACTCCTATGGGTTGCCGAAGTTGAAGGGGAATCTTGGCAATCTTTGTGATTGAGCTCGCCGCAACTGCGGCCTCGGCCGAAAGGCAAGGAGAGACGTGCCGAGGCGACATCTGATTGTACACATCTAACGATAGGCATTATTCTTGATAAGAAATTGCTTTTCGACGCACCGCAGAATCGGAGATTTGCTTTCTCGGTGGCGTTCATTTTGTTGCAATATGCGGCGGTTGAGCGGATGGTGCAATGGGTTTATTGATAGGACTTTGGTTCCGGATGTTTTCCAGGATAGATCTTGGACATGGATTGGAGCAAGAAAGAAGGCAGGAAAAACGATGAGAAACGGAGATTGAAGCCTTGGTGGCCCCTCGGTGGGCCGTCGACCGCCCACCGAGGGGCTCGATCCTCCCATGATCCTCTTCGGAAAGTGGATTCAGAACGGAATTCCGACGTTTGGCCGAGTTTGCAGACAAATGGGAGCCTTCAGAGGTCTCTGCAACGTTTCGCCGATGTTGCTGCGGGTGCCCCGATTCTCGTCTCCTTTTTACTGTTACTATACTGAGCGCGGTCACAAACTGCGCTTTTGGCACCGTGACACTTGAGTTGTCAAGTAGCTTACAATCAATGGGAAGCGACCATTTTCGCTCGATTTCAAAAAGCGCAATCTATGGCCGCGCAGAGTATATTTCAGCCTGCCCTATTCCCCTGAACCTGTGGCGGGCCCCGATCGGATTCTTCTTTCCACAGCCCGCAGTGTCTCAGAATTTTTTCCACGACCGCTTTCTGCCTTCCCTTAATGAAGGCGATGATCTTCATCTCCGCTCCGCACTTGGGGCAGCTCAAGGGGTCCACTTCATAAA
>SIBF01000149.1 GCA_009695275.1 Pedosphaera sp.
GGGCGCTCTTCAACCCACCCTCGCAACCATTGGATTTGCTCGCCGCCCAACCACCGGCCTTGGATGCATCGTTTGTCTGCCACCCCAGCATCTCAGCAAAACTCACCCTGGTAGTCCAGCTCTCTTTCCAACAATTTTAAGATGCACCGCCTTCGAGCATGCCGCCAATTCACCCCTTGATTTCTCCGGTCTGAAGCAGCTAAGGCAGCATGAACAAGCACTGGTGCGCCGCTACCAGCTCTGGTTTTGATATACCGATCTACCGTCCGCCCTTTCCTTTATTCAGGCAATGACCTTGTGTTGAGAAGTGAAGAAGTGGAACAGAAATAAACAATCCAACTCAAGAATTGATCGAAAATTAGCAGTAACAACTGATAGAAAACAATTGATTCTATTATGTAATAGTGAAGTGGTGCCAGAGGGCGGAATTGAACCGCCGACCAAAGGCTTATGAGTCCTCTGCTCTACCCCTGAGCTACTCTGGCAACCGGGTGAGGATATTTCATGGAGAGCCGGCGATGTGTCAAACGGAATGATCTGAAAATGAAATCCAAAAATTCCGCACGGCATACGTCGAACCTCTCGGCAAGGCGCTTTCCAAATCTTTGGGATCTGTGTATGTTTCCAGAATTCTCAATTGAAGGAATACGGAGATGCCCAGAGAGTTCATTCAAATTGGCGGAGCGCGGGAGCACAATCTCAAGAATCTGACCTTGAGCATTCCCCGGGATAGGCTGGTGGTCATCACGGGCCTGAGCGGTTCGGGGAAATCATCGTTGGCGTTCGATACCATTTACGCCGAGGGCCAGCGGAAGTACGTGGAGTCCCTGTCGGCTTACGCGCGGCAGTTTCTGGATCAAATGCAGAAGCCGGACGTCGATTTCATCGAAGGGTTGTCACCGGCTATCGCCATCGAGCAGCGAACTTCCGGAACGAATCCGCGTTCTACCATCGCAACGACGACTGAGATCTATGATTATCTCCGGCTGCTCTACGCGAATGTCGGCCAGCCGCATTGCCCCGAGTCGGGCGATCCAATCTCACATCAAACCACAAGCGATGTTGTGGACAAGATCCTGAAGCTGCCGGCCAAAACTCGCGTGATGTTGCTGGCTCCCATCATCCGCGATGAGAAGGGGGAGTTCAGGGATGTGACAGAACGCCTGGCCCGTGAGGGGTTCGTACGGGCGCGAATCGATGGCGAGATCGTCGAGCTGGAGGCGAACATCCGGATCAAGCTTGATCCGAAGCAGCGGCATCGGATCGACGTGGTGGTGGATCGATTGGTGATGGATGAGAAGATTCACGTTCGCCTGGGGGATTCAGTGGAAACAGCGCTCAAGTGGGGCGAAGGGACGATGCTGGTCTTGCAGCAGCCGCCGGGTGCGGCGAATTCCAACTCATGGATGGAAACTCTTTACTCGAATCGAATGTACAGTCCGGCGACCGGGAAGAGTTACGACAGGCTGACACCCAAACATTTTTCATTCAACTCACCTCAAGGCGCCTGTTCGGTTTGCCATGGTCTTGGACAGAAGCTCGTGTTCGATCCCCAATTGGTGGTGCCCGACAAAGAGAAGACGTTGGAGGGCGGGGCGGTGCTTCCCTGGCGCCGCGGCGGCAAGCGAATGATCGTCTATTACAAGGGCCTGCTCCGTGGTCTTGCCAGCCACTACAAGCAGGGCATGGAAGTGCCGTTCAAGGATCTTCCGGATGATTTTAAGAGAGTGTTGATCCACGGATCGGGCAAAGAGGAGATCAGTTTCAATTTCTGGCGCGCCGGGAAATCCAGCTCAGTGAAGAAGCCATTCGAGGGTGTGATTCCGAATCTTCAACGCCTCTACGTCGAGAGTGAGAGCGAGTTTACCAAGAATCGGCTCAAGGGCTTCATGAGTTCGGAAGATTGCGATGCTTGCGGCGGGCGGCGACTGAAGCCGGAGATGCTTGCGGTGACATTAGGCGGAACAGATCAGTCACGGGAAAGAAGTGAGAGTGAGCGGGCATCAGAGACCGGCGTGGAACATTCCTCAAATGGACGAACTAAAAGGACACCGGCTGACAGGCCAGTCAACGCGAAATCCACCACGAACGCGGTCCCGCGAATAATTCCCGGCATTTCCATCACGGATTTGTGCTCGATGACGATCGAAGCAGCAGACGCATTTCTTACCGAACTAAGGCTTACAGAGTTTCAACAGAAAATAGCCAAGGAAATCATCAAAGAGGTGCGGGCGCGGCTGGGTTTTCTCCGCAATGTCGGTTTGGGTTACCTGACATTGAATCGCGAGAGCGGGACTTTGAGTGGAGGCGAGGCGCAACGCATCCGGCTGGCGACACAGATTGGAGCAGGGTTGGTTGGTGTGCTCTACATTCTCGACGAACCGAGCATCGGCCTGCATCAGCGGGACAACGAGCGACTGCTCAAGACGCTCGAAGGGTTGCGGGATCTTGGAAACACTGTGTTGGTCGTGGAGCACGATGAAGACACCATTCGTCGCGCGGATTACATCCTGGACCTTGGCCCAGGGGCTGGCGTGCGGGGGGGCGAACTGGTCGCGGCGGGAAATCTGGAGCAGGTTCTGCAGTCAAGTTCCTCGTTGACGGCAAAATATCTCACGGGAGAGACCAGCATTCCCGTGCCAAAGAAGCGTGTGAAACCCTCGCAAGAGAAGGGATGGGTCGAGATCCTTGGAGCGGCGGAGAATAATTTACAAGACATCGACGCACGCATTCCGCTTGGGATGTTCACTTGCGTCACCGGTGTCAGCGGATCTGGGAAAAGCACCTTGGTGGATGATATTCTCCGCCGGGCTCTCTTTCGGAAATGGTATGGCTCCAAAGAGCGGCCTGGAACCCACCGAGAACTCAGGGGCATCGAGCAGCTCGACAAGGCCATCGTCATTGATCAAGCGCCGATCGGGCGCACCCCACGCAGCAATCCGGCAACTTACACGGGAATGTTCAATGACATTCGCGATACGTTTGCGAAACTTCCGGCGGCGAAGGTGCGTGGATACAGCGCGGGACGGTTCAGTTTCAACGTCAAGGGAGGACGCTGTGAGAAATGTCAGGGCGACGGATTGATCAAGATCGAGATGCATTTCCTCCCGCCGGTTTACGTCACGTGCGAGGCCTGTGTTGGCAAACGTTACAACCGAGCCACACTTGAGATCGCATACAAAGGCATGAACATTGCCGACGTTCTCGACATGACGGTGGACGAGGCTGTGAATTTTTTCCGCGCGGTGCCGAAGATTTATGATCCGTGCCAGACACTGGCGGAAGTCGGGCTGGGTTATCTGAAGCTCGGGCAATCGGCGACGACACTCAGCGGCGGCGAGGCTCAGCGCGTCAAGCTTGCGGCGGAGTTGAGCCGCAAATCGACCGGACAGACTCTATACATACTGGATGAACCCACCACTGGATTGCATTTCCACGACGTTGCCAAACTGCTTGAAGTGTTTTTCAAGTTGCGCGCGCCTGGCAACACGCTCGTGGTGATTGAACATAACCTTGACGTGATCAAGTGTGCCGACTGGATTATTGATCTCGGCCCGGAAGGCGGGGCAGCGGGCGGACGAATCGTGTGTGAAGGATCACCCGAGACTGTCGCTCAATGCGCCGGCAGCCACACGGGAAGATACCTGAAAAGATTGCTTCAAAAGACAACTGACAGAGCACGGATGGAGCCATGACAACAAACCGATTGACTCAAACTTTGACGAACTGTTGGTGGGCACGCTTGCTCTGTTCGGCGCTCATCCTCGCGGCGATGGTTGTTCAAGCGGCAGACAGCGCTCAGTCGGACAAAGCATTTCAGATTGCCGGGGATCTCTTTCAAGACGGACTTTGGGAAAAAGCAGAAAGGGAATTTAGCGCATTCATCACCCGCCATCCCGAGTCGGCTCATCTGGCGGAAGCCTTGGTATTGCAGGCGCAGAGCCGGTTTCAATTGAAGCGCTTTGACGCGGTTGTGACGCTCTTGACCGGAAAACTCGCCAAGGCTGCCGATCGTGCGGACCAGTTCCGTTATTGGATTGCAGAAGCGCAACTGGAGCAGGGGAACTTCTCTGCGGCAGCGGACTCCTACGGAGAATTATTGCGCGCTGTTCCGGGGTCGCCGTTGCGGTTGAGGGCGAGCTACGGCGAAGCGTTCGCGCGGTTAAAATTGGGCGAACCGGCGCGTGTTGTGACGCTTCTGAGGAATCCGGAAGGACATTTTCAGCAAGCTGCACAGGCCAAGCCTGAAGAAAGTCTGGCCGTGCGGGGATTGCTCGTGCTGGCTGAGGCATTGCAACTTCAGAAAGAATCTCGCGCGGCTGTGGCAGTTTTGAACGGGCTGGCGGCTCGCATGCCGGCACCGGAACTGGAGTGGCAGCGGCAGTATCTGCTGGCGATGGTCGAGATTGCGGAGAAGCGAATGCCCGAAGCGCTCACTCGAACAACGAACTTGATGGCGATCGCGCGCACGGCGGCGAAGCCGGAGCTGCAAGCCAGCTCGCTGAAACTTCAAGCGGAGATTCTCGAACAACAGTCACCGGCCTCGGCGATGGAAGTTTATGATCGGATCGTGGAAATCAAGGACGTTCCCGGTGATCGCGCACGGGAAGCGGTGCTAAAGGCGGTCGATCTGGCGATCAAGGCGAATTTGCTGACCAACGCCATTGGACGGCTCGAATCGTTCGTCGGGCGGACCAACGCGCCACCCAATGCGGCGATGGATTTACTGGTGTTCACCTTGGGTGAACTTCACCTCAAACGCTATTATCAGTCCGTCACCAATGGCGGGATGGCGGATACCAACTCCCTGTGGCAGGCGAGGATGCGCTTCGATGGGATGATAAACGTTTTCACAAACAGTCTCTTGTCGGGAAAGGCTTACTTGAACCGTGGGTGGTGCCTTTGGGAGGAGGCGCAGGCGCCGGGAGGCGCGGCGCGGCTGCCGGAATGCCTGGTCGCTTTCCAAACCGCGACGGAACGCCTTCCCATTTCCGAGGATCAAGCGGTGGCACGTTTCAAGTGGGCCGACTGCCAGTTCTTGCAACGAAATTTCACCAACGCCGTGGTTACTTACTCGGGACTTCTGGCCGCGTATGAGAATTTACCGGCGGTGAGAGCGCGCTGGTTTGATCACGCGCTCCATCAGATCATCCGTGCGAGCATCGAAGCGCACGATTTGCCGCGAGCGCGGCTTTCGATGGAGCGCATGCTTGCGGAATTCCCGGCAAGCCCCATGGCGGACCAGTCGATGCTTTTGATTGGCCAGGCGCTGCTCGACATCGGCGACGCATCGAAGGCGCGCGAACATCTCGTGACTTTTGAGAAGCGATTTCCGAAATCCGCGCTCAAAGCCGAGGCGGAATTAAAACTGGCCCGATGCTATGACGCGGAGTCGGACTGGGCTTCAGCCATCCGCGCCTATGATCATTGGAGCACCGTGTTTACGAACCACCCGGCAAGACCGCAGGCGGAATTCGACCGTGCGCTGGCCTATAGCCGTGCCGGGAACGGAACGAACGCATTCGTGCTGTTGACAAATCTTGTCGCCCAATTTCCTGCCAGCCGCCTGGCGCCGCTCGCGCAGTATTGGGTGGGAGACCATTATTTTTCCCTGGGAGCGTACGAATTGGCGGAAGCCAGTTACCAGGATCGTGTGTTGATTCAAAACACGAATGTGCCTGTTGAACTCGCGTACCAGGCCCGGTTTCGCGCGGGCCAGGCGGCTTATTTCCGGCAGGGATATCGCGACTCCCTCCGGCATTGTACCAACCTTATCAACGCGATAAATTTAGACACCAATGCACCACCATCGCTGCGTCCCGAAGCAATGTTCCTCCTGGGGGAAATCCGGCTGGCTGAACCGGTGGCCCCAAACGCGAGTCCGTTCGAGAAGTACACCAACGCGATTGGTGCCTTCAGAGCCGTGCCGGCGACCAACTGGCTTGCGGCGCGTTCGCGAGGCCACATCGGTGATTGCTACTTCCAACTTGGAACGTTCAATCCGCTGAACTACGATCTGGCGACGAATGAGTTCGCGCAAGTGATTGAACTCCCTGACGCGGACGTCGCCACGCGGAGCCAGGCGGAAATCGGACTTGGTTTGGTGCTGGAGCAACAGGCCCTGGAGCCAGCGCGGCGATCAGAGGAATCCCGCCGGCTGCGACTCGATGCCCTCGATCACTATCTTAATGTCTTGTATGGAAAACGGCTGAGAACCGAGAAGGGAGAACAACCGGAAATGTATTGGGTCAACAGAGCAGGCAGTACGGCGGGGGCGCTTTCCGAGCGGATGGGGTTGTTGCGCGAAGCTCGTGGCATTTATGAGCGGCTTCAGATCACTCTGCCGTCGATGAAGGAAATTTGGATTAGAAAGATCGAAGCTCTGGAGCAGGAGATGAAGCGATCCTCAGCGGAGTGAGAGTAATGTGAATTCACCAGGCTAAAGCGCGACGTTTGACACGCCGAAAGTCTGCTGATAGCTTGCGCCAGTTAATGAGAGATATGAGCACCGCCACAGAAATTGAAGCCATCGTGACGATTACTGAACCCGCTGCTGGAGAAATCAAATCCATGCTGACGAAAGAGGAGGGTGCCGCTGCAAAGGGGCTGCGCGTGTATGTCGAGGCGGGCGGTTGTTCAGGGATGCAGTACGGAATGGTGTTCGATGAGAAGCGCGCCGACGACCTGTCATCCGAGTTGTTTGGCGTGTCGGTGCTGGTTGATCCGTTCAGCGCAAATTACCTCAAGGGGGCGGTCATTGATTTTTCCGACAGCCTGACCGGGGGTGGATTCAAGATTTCAAATCCCAACGCCCGCCAGTCGTGCGGGTGCGGGAATTCATTCGAAGCCTGAGCGCAGCAATGCGCCAGGTATAAAACGCCCTTCCGTGCGATGCGGAAGGGCTTTTTTGTGAGTCGTCGGATTCGCCGCCCCCCGGTCAGACCTTCCGGCTACTTGAGTGTGGGTCGTCCGTTCCCCTCGTCGAAATAGATGGACTTACCAACCTCAGTGAATCGCAGGTACTGGTGCCAGCGGAAGAAACCCGTGTCCCGTGTTGCTTCGATTCTTCCTTCTGTTGCTGTAGGTGGCGGCTCCTTCGATCGGGCCAGAGCTTCGTGCAGGATACGGCCATCAAAGGTGTTGGTTGATTTCACTCCAAGCAACCACAGGATCGTGGGAACCACATCAATGTTTCCGCTGGGAGTTTCACTGGCCAAACCGCGTCTGAAGTCAGGGCCGGATGCGATGAGCGTGTTGTGCATGTCGAACGGACTCAATGATGCGTGATGTCCTTTTCCTTTCGTGCCATCGGCAGAAGTGATCAATCCTGGAGTGCCACGCTCATTCGGATCCGCGCTCCATCTTAATGAAACGACGATGTCTGGCGGATAATTCGTTGTCGCAATCCGTGTTGTATCGAGAGGGAAAGTTCCCTCGATCGGCAATCTCGAGAAGATCACACCAGCAAAGTCGGAGGTTTGCAGGAAATCCACCAAACGGCGAATGACCGCTTCCGTTCGCTCGACCACGTAGAGTGACACGCTGCCGCCCAGTCCCACCACCATCACGTCGCCCGGCTCGGGGTTGTCAAACTTTTTGGCCGCGTTGAAGCCCCGTTTCTTGAGAATCTCTGCCACGTCCGGTCCCCGGTTGATGGTCGAGAATCCATGATCGGACACGACGATGATGTCGGTCTTGTCGAGAATTTTTCTATGCTCCAAAGCTTTCAGCACTTCGGCCAGGCGTTGGTCGCTTCCGTCAATCGCCGCCAGAGATATGTCCGAGGCGACACCGGTTTCATGTTGTGATTTGTCCGGTTCACTGAGCCAGAGCACGGAGAATTTCGGTACTTCCTTTTTCCATAATCCATGAATCAGTGACTTGGTGGTCCACGTGTCCTGGGCGGTGTTTGGATAAGTAACGTTGGTGGGAAATGATTTGTCATCATTCAATTTCTTCAGTGAATCCCCTAATGCGCGCGGAACTGCCTTGCCTTCGAAGAGCAGCACGGAATCCTTCGCAGCCTGACTGGTGCGGCTCCAGGCGCGGTCGTGGAGCAGAACTACAGGCTTGGTACCCACGATCACCGTGGGGATTCCCGCCTGATGCAGCAGGTCGGCGATGGTGGGGACGTTCAGATACCGGCCATCGGACAAAAGATCTCCGCGCCGCACAGCATCGAGTTGTTCCGTTCCGTAGGTGGAGAGCCAGCCCATCTCAGGTGAATACTCTGTGTTGGCTATGATGCCGCTACGGCTTGGATGAACCCCGGTGGCGAGCACCGTTCCGTTCACTTCCGTGGAGCTGACGTAGGAGGCATGATGATGCTTGAAGAAGACGCCGTTGGTCGCGAGCGAATAAAGAGAGGGCGCATGTTGGGGAGTGACAAAGTCCGGACGCATTCCATCCCACACGATCATGACCACATGCTCGGCTTTCCCTTTTGCCCGGGCGGATGGGGTATCCAGGTTCCATGAAATCAGTGTCAGCGAAAGGATTGCAGCCAACCGCAGAGTGTTCTTCATATGCGAATCAAGACCGGTCTTCTGAATTTTCACGCGTGTGCAGAGTAAAGTTGAACTCACTTCCGCGTTCCCGGCGGCGGATAGTTTTTCGAGGGATCATCCAGCACGAGCACCCAGTCGAGATGTTCGCCGAGATCGGGCGGTGTGAACTCATGATTCCCGAGAGAGGGAAACTCGCCAATCAGGTCCGCCTTGCCGGTTCGGGGATTGAACCACCACGAGCGGACGCGGCTGCTTTTGAATTTGCTCATCTGAACCGAAAACTTCCTGCCGACGGGGACATAAACCATTGCGTAGGTCCCTTCCGTGTCGCGGGTCGCCACGAAGCGCCGGGTGCCCGTGCCGGGAATTGAAGTCTTCACGTCGGAGTCTTTGATGACGGAATCGTCCGGGATGCGGGTGAGAAATGGGCGAGATTCGAGAAGCCATCGGGCATATTGCATTTGGGCTGCGCCGGGCTGGCTGATCGCCTCGTGCCAGGGCTGCAGAGGATTGTTGATCGGCTTGCCCCGCTTCGGATCAAACATCTGCCAGACCGAGTGGTGCCCGTAGGTGTGGCCGAAGGCTCCGGTGAAGAGATCCCAGTAAAGAGGACGACGGACATCGGCGGCAATGGAATGGCCGAGGTTCTTGGCGTTGAACGAGACTGGATGATCCTCGTAAATGGGCTCACCATCCACGACAGGCTTGATTGCGGAACGATCGTAGTCGGCGCGCGTCTGGGCGTAGCGCTCGGTGAATTCCGCGACGTGCCCGTTCTGGCGCATGTTGAAATCCAACCAGTCATCTTCGTGAAACCATTTCGAGGAGCCGGCGCCTCCGGGCGGATGCAGCGTCATCAAATGCGAGCCTCCGTCGCCTTTGCGAAGTCCGCGCGCCATGGCGCGGATGATTTCCTTCTGCTCGTCATTGTCGATTCCACGATCACCCCCCAGGATCCACACGAGTCCCTTGTCCTTGTAACGTTTGCCGATCCATTCGCCGTAGATCTCGGCATTGGCGGCGGTGAATATCGGTTTCTCGTCCTTGATTTTGTCGTGCCAATAGCGGCCCCACGTTGGAAGGAAGCCGATGTAAAGGCCGAGCGAATTGGCTTTATCGACGATGTAATCCACGTGATCCCAGTAATCATTCGCCGGGCCATCCTGCACGGCGAGCTTGGTGGGATCAAGGTCAGTGAGTGGAAGCTGCCCGTAAGGATTCGGGTCCGAGTGGCCGTCGAGTTCGGCGATCGCCACGGCCTGAATGACGGTGAAACCTTTGTCCGCGCGATCTTTGAGGTAGCGATCCGCCTCCTCGCGTTTGAGACGGTGGAACAACTCCCATGCGGTGTCGCCGAGCCAGAAGAACGGCTTGCCATCGGCGGTGACGAGAAAGCGTTTGTTGTCGCTGACTTTCAGGCTGGGCGTGGCGGCTCGGGCGGCGTCGCAGCAGAGAAAGGCAAGCGCGGTGATGATTCCAAGGATGAGAGTGCGTTTGAAGGAGCCTGTAAGATTCAAAGTAAACATAACTTCTGGACGAAGCTGTCGAAAAACCGGGCTGAGTTCAAGCCCGCTCAATGAGCCGGCAATCATACAAGCTCATCCGCGCACTGCCCACGGCTCGTGGCGGCTTCGTCCACGTCGTGGCATGGGAAGCTCGAATCAATTATTCCGCGCGCCCGTGCCGGACCGCGCTCGGTCCCCGAGCGCGGCGGCTGGTACCAGGGAGAGGCTTCCGGTAATTCCAGTGCTTCTTGTTGCTTATCGTTGCCGCTGCGGACGGGGACCGTCCGCGCGTCGGGGGCATTATCCGGATGCGCCCCCACCGCCCGGGTGCCTCGCGTTTTTGCTATCCGATCCCTGATTCACAGTGCATCCTGCGGCCTCACTCAACTTTGTCGCAAAACATGACCTCCACCTCTCACGATTGGGCGGGGACTGGTGCCGCGAACGAATCCTTCGCGCCGACGCATTGGAGCATCGTGATGACTGCGGGGCAATCCCAGTCAACGCAGTCGCTGGAAGCAATGGAAAAGTTGTGTTGCGCTTACTGGTATCCGCTTTATGCGTTCGCGCGGCGCCGCGGATCCACGCCCGCCGACGCGCAAGACTTGACCCAGGGATTCTTCGAGCATCTGCTTGCGACGGCTCTGGTTGCGAAAGCCGATGCAACGAAGGGGAAGTTTCGTTCGTTCCTGCTGGCTTCGTTCAAAAACTTCATCGCGACCGAACGCGCCCGGGACCACGCGCAGAAGCGGGGCGGCGGTGAATCCCCGGTTTGCCTGGATGCGCAGAACGCGGAGACGCGGTTCATTCAAGAACCCATTTTGAAAGCGACGCCGGAAAGCATTTACGAGCGGAGCTGGGCCATGTCCGTGCTCGATCAGGCGCTGTCCTTAATGGAAGCGGAGTTCGCCGCCAACGGTCGGCGGGAGCTCTTTGAGCGATTGCACCCGTTTCTGCAAGGTGACAAAGGGCAGGTTACCTACGCCGAAGCCGGTGCCGCTCTGGGGACGACGGAAGGCACCATCAAAGTGACCGTCAGCCGCATGAGGCACCACTACCGTGAACTGGTGCGATCCGTGGTGGCGCAAACGGTGACGACTCCGCTTGAGGCCGAGGAAGAGATGCGGGAGCTGGTGGCGGTGCTGAGGGGGTAACACAACGGCAAAACTTTCTCGGAGGTTTTAACCACGGATTTTGTGGATGCTCACCGATGGGCCCGAAACGGCCATCATCTTATCCGTGCCATCCGTGCCATCCGTGGTCAACTCCCCGAAGTGTCTTTGCTGTGCTTTTCGAGCCGTCCAATGAACGAAATGTCGGATTCCTTGTTAACCTTTCCCCGTTTTTTCGTTTGTAAGGAGTGAAGGCTAGAATTGCAGAACTGAAACAGGCTTATGAAAACGAATAGCGTTCACACTCCAACTTCCATCCCGGCAAGTCTCCACTATCGACCTCTCGTGCGAGCGCAGGGTGCTGCGAAAGGGTTCACTTTGATCGAGCTGCTCGTTGTCATAGCCATCATCGCCATTCTGGCGGGGATGCTCCTGCCGGCGCTGTCGAAGGCCAAGGCCAGCGCACAACGCACCAAGTGCCTCAGTAATCTCAAACAACTCCAACTGGCCTGGCAGCTTTACACGGATGACAACGAGGACACGATTCCACCCAACAAGTGGGATCTTATTCTAGTGCGCGTTCAAGATGAGACGCGCGTTGTCACTTAAAGCCAATCGGAGCCTGATTATTTGATGAACGATTAGTCTCATCTTGAAAGCGCATTAGAATTAGCGGAGCCTACAACTGTCACTCCCAGGCTCGTGGATCGTACGTAGGTAACGCTCAGACAGATCGAACGTCGAGCAACATCATGATGGGAGTTCTTTTCAAGTACACCCAGAACGTCGAGTTGTATCGCTGCCCCAGCGACAAGTCCACCGTCCGGGGAATGAAGAACCAGTTGCGGCCATTCAGTTACACGTTGCAGGGCTATCTGAACGGAACTCCAGACGGCACCGGCAGCAGTCCCTATAACAAAGCCTTCAAGAAAAAATTCACCCAGCTCATCGAACCGTCGCCAGTGAAGACGTTTTGCTTCGTGGATACTTCCGAGATGAGCATTCTCGGCGGCCCGTTCTATTGCTTTAATCCTTGGGTTTTTGGGTGGCAGGGCGCTTGGGATACGGTGCCGACCGATCGGCATTCGCAAGGTGGAACCATTTCGTTCGCCGATGGCCACGCGGACTATTGGCGCTGGAAGTGGCCAAAGAAGGTTCAACCGGGGACATCCCCTGCAAACAAATACGACCGGGGGGATTGGCGGCGGTTGTTGGAAGGATGCACTCAACCGTGACGCAACGTGACTTTCGGATGACCTTGTCTCTGATTGCTGCCTGCACTTACACTTCCATGTCACATGCCTGAGTCGCTCCAAACTTGTCCGCAATGCGGTAACGCGCTACCCGGCAAAGACTCGCGCGGGTTGTGCCCTTCCTGCCTCATGCAGGCCTGCTTGAATCCGGAAGGCGTGAAAACCGAAGACGCCACTTCGCTCGATGTCGCCTGGCTGGAGAAGTTCAATCTGCAAACATCGCCAGCGAGCACTGATGGCGCGGGTTCTTTTGGAGATTACGAACTGCTCGAAGAAATCGCGCGCGGCGGCATGGGCATCGTCTATAAGGCCCGGCAAAAAAACCTGAACCGCCTCGTCGCGGTGAAGATGATCCTGGCCGGGCAGTTCGCGGGCAAGCAGGTCACTCAACGGTTTCGCGGCGAGGCCGCCGCCGCCGGCACGCTGCACCATCCCAACATCGTCGCCATCCACGAAATTGGGATGCACGAGGGGCGGCACTTCTTCTCGATGGATTACGTCGAGGGCCAGAACCTTGCCCGGCTCGTCGGAACTCAGCCGTTGCCAGCGCGAAAAGCGGCGCACTACGTCAAGCTCATTGCCGAGGCGATCCACTACGCGCACCAGCAGGGCATTCTGCACCGAGACCTCAAGCCGTCGAACGTGATGATCGATTCAGCGACGGATCAGCCGCGCGTGACCGATTTCGGCCTGGCTAAGCGGCTCGACGGCGAATCGTCGGTCACGGTGACCGGTCAACTGCTGGGCTCGCCGAGTTTCATGCCGCCGGAACAGGCCAGCGCGCAGCGCGGCAAGGTGGGCCGGCACAGCGATGTTTATGGGCTGGGTGCGATCCTCTTCTACACGCTGACGGCGCGCGCGCCCTTCCAAGGCGCCACGCTGGAGACGATCATCCATGAAGTGCTGAACACGGAACCGCTCTCGCCACGAGCCTTCAATCCGAGCGTGCCGCTCGATTTGGAAACGATCTGCCTCAAGTGTCTGGAGAAGGAGCCGGCCAAGCGTTACGCGACCGCGCAGGAACTCGCCGATGAACTCGGGCGCTTCCTGAAAGACGAACCCATCCACGCGCGGCCCGTCACGCGCGCCGAACGCGTCTGGCGCTGGTGCCGGCGCAAACCGGCGGTGGCCTCGCTTGCTGCCGCGACGGCGTTGGGCGTGATCCTCATCGCCGTCATCTCCACGACGGCCGCCGTCCGGTTGGAGATTTCGCGCCGGGCTACAGAGCGGGAGAACTATGCCGCCAGTATCTCACAGGCCGATCAGTTGATACGCGACAGCGAGAGCGATCGCGCGATCGATCTCTTGCTGAAATGTTCGCCCGAGCTCCGGCATTGGGAGTGGGGCCATTTGATGTATCTGTGTCATCAAGACGTTCTGACCATTCCGGCCCACACAAACGTCACGACAGACCTGTTGCGCGCCGAGCCTACGGTCCCGATGATCGCCTTCGACGCCGAAGGAATACAGTTGGTCAGCTTGGGTGCCGAAGGTCTGGCGAAGGTGTGGGCGGTGGAAGATGGACGCAACCTGATGGCGTTCGGTGGCCCGACCAATCGCGTGCTCTCCGTCGCGTTTAATCCGAAGGAAAATCAGCTTGCTCTCGGTTGCACGAAC
This sequence comes from Pedosphaera sp., assembly GCA_009695275.1. Classification (GTDB taxonomy): domain Bacteria; phylum Verrucomicrobiota; class Verrucomicrobiia; order Limisphaerales; family F1-12-MAGs170; genus F1-120-MAGs170. The sequence continues at coordinate 13,995 of SIBF01000149.1, forward strand.
GGTGTGGTGCGAATGTGGAATACGATGAGCTGGCGCGAGCTGCCGGCGCTTGCAGTCGGCAATAGGAGCGCGGAATTCATTCCGCTTCCGGCCGGCGAGAACACGGCGAAGCGGAATGAATTCCGCGCTCCTCTACCTTCCGTCACGCTTCTCGCGTACAGTCCGGACGGAAAGAAACTCGCCGCCGCCGCTTCTGACAACTCGGTCACCGTCTGGGACATTTCATCACGCCAAGAGTTGTTCCACATCGACCGACTCGCCGACGCGATCCAGGCGCTTTTCTTCACCACCGATGGCCAGCGGCTCGTCACTAAGGAAGAATTGATCGCCCGGATTTGGGATGCGCAAACAGGCCGCTCGCTGTCCACCTTCAACGTCGCGACGGACGAATATCGCGCGGTCTTTGTGCATCCGAACGGTGACCGATTCGTCACCATCGACGGTCGTGACCACGTAAAGCTATGGTCCAGCACCAACTCAGTCCGCCAGTTGGGTGTTACGAGAGGTTCTCAGCCTGGCAATTATCGTCGCGTCTTTTTCAGTTCGGATGGCCGGTTGGTTTGCATGGCCGGGGATCGAGCGACTGCGAAGGTCTGCAATGCCGAAACCGGTGAGGAAGTAATGACGCTTCCGGGCCGCGTTCACACCGCCATGTTCAGTCCCGATGGGCGGTTCCTGGTCACCCTGGACGCCGAACGCATTGCCAAAGTATGGGACGTGGCGGCCAGCCAGAATACCCTCACGCTTCAGGGTCATCAGTCGCTCGTCCAGACAGTCACATTCAGCCCGGACGGCCGGCTCATCGCCACCGCCGACAACAATGGCGTCGTCAAGGTCTGGAGCGCCAGCACCGGGCGCGAAGTGTTCCAGGGATCGAATTGGAATTGGGCACCGGCCTTCAGCCCCGATGGCCAGCGCGTGACGATGTGTTCGTGGTGGGACAATTTTAAGGTGTGGGACACACAGAGCGGCCAAGAGATTCTGACGTTGAAGTCCCGAATTCACTCGGCAGGCGCCGGATCTGTCTTCAGTCCGGACGGCAAATGGATCGTGACGGCCAGCAATGAAAAAATGGCACGCATTTGGGATGCTCACACCGGGCAGCAGTTACGTGAGCTGCGCGGTCATACTCGTGCCGTTTGTGACGTGGCGTACAGCACCAACGGCCAAAGGATCGCGACGGCCAGTTTGGATGGCACAGTCAGACTCTGGGAAGCTGAGACCGGCCGGGAACTTCACGTTCTAAAAGGCCATACCAACTCACAAGTATCCGGATATTAGTTCCACAGCATCAACTGGTTACGAGTGATGGGTAGATCATCTTGCGATGGCAGATTTGTAACAAGCTGCGCCAGAGGGATTTGCTCAAATGCGTTGACGCTCAGAATCTGTAGAACTTGGGAGAGGCT
>SIBF01000150.1 GCA_009695275.1 Pedosphaera sp.
TTAACCACCGCCGCCCATGACCAAACGCTCCAGCATTTATGTGAAGAACTGACCGCCACCGAAACAATTTTCCCAGGCACCGAACTGCGCCTGATCTTTGAAATAGTGGGCTCAATCCAATTCCACCCAAGTCCGGGGGTGTGAGGATATGGAGTGCCTGTCCAGCCTTCTGGGCTATCACCCTCAGATAGGGCTGCCACATGTCGCTGCACACGTAACGCAGACCGCTCACCACTTCAGAGCACAGCACCTTTAAGCCACGCCGCAAGGTGGCCTTGGTTCGTCGCCTTCCCGCCCAGAGTAACCGTCGGCAATGTTGATCGATCTGGTAGATCACCGTCAGAAAACGGTCGCCTCGTTTGCCCTGGCCCCAGTGGATCTCATCAATGCCGATGGAATGAACGGCCTCCAGTTGACGATGAGCCAGGCCCCACCCCACAAACCACTCCACCGAATGGTAGACGGACTCCCAGCTGGTCTGAAAGGTCCGGGCCGTTTCCCGCCAAGAGAGTCGGCGCGCCCAACGGGCCAGGAATCCCATCATCGCTGTGGTCACGGGCCGCTTGCCCTGGCTCCAGGGGATGTGCTCGACTCCTACCCCGTGCTCCGCGCATTCCACTCGTCGCGGCGGGTAGAAAAAGTGGCACACGATTCCCCACAGTGGCACGAATTGCCAGCGCCGTTCTTCCAGTTGATCATACCCCGGGCAGGCCTTCAAACAGGTGGAGCACTTGCCTCGAATCCCTCGATGGGACTCGATCTTGATCTCGACTCGCAGCGAGCCGCCCGAGCCTCGCATCCGGATGCTCTGGTAAACGAAACCGACGAAATGTTGAATCCGGTTCAAGATCGTCTTAACTTCCATCTGAGTGGTTGGGCTTTTGTTTTTCACACCCGATTCTCGTGAATCGGTTAACAATGACCAACCACTTTCCTTTTCAGAAAGCGAGCAAACCCAAGTCTCCCGCCATCGAACTAAAACGAGCAGAGCGGCGGCTTCCGAGCCTTAGCTCGCGCCGCTCTGCGGTCGAAGTCTCACGATCTCTTCCTTTTTCACCCACAAATTCTTCTACAGAGCCTGCTTTTCCACGCCAGAGAGAGCTGGAAGTCAATCGTGAGGTCTCGATGGAAAGTCTCATCGGCTGAACGTAAATTCCCTTTGAATCCCCCGCCAGTGCCAGCCCAGATGGCCCGGGCGTGAAAGGACACAGCCCAAATGCAGCAACACCCGGCCCCAGCGGAATTGGGCAAGAGTCAGATGAAGTGAGCGGTCGGTTTTCATAGTGTCATCTTCGTTGATTGGCCTGAGGCGGTAGATCTGAACTGTGTCTCTATCTTTTCCATGCGAGTTTCTGGGAAGGATTGGGACATCAGGCAGCGCATTGTCCGGCAACCGCTCTGGAATGGTGCTATGCAGAGTGCCAGACGTGGTTCCTATGGAGGGCGGCTGTGCCAGGGACCAGGCGCAACGGTCACGCCAGAAGCCGGGTGTCCCGATTGAGAAGTACACGGATTAAAATCCACCGCCGTGTCCACTTTCGACCGGAGCGGGTCATCTCAACCTGCCCGTTGAGTTCAGCATCGGAAGCTTTTCGCTTCACATTGGAAATCGAGGGCCTAATTTTGCGGCGCATGCACTCCGCTCTTCAAAGCAGCAAACTTTTCAAGACTGCCACCCCGACAGAGCTTGAATCCCTTGGAAAGGTTGCTCAACAGCGAGCCTATCGGGCTGGAGAACCAGTCTTCGCCGAGGGCGACTGCGGCGACGGGCTCTACATCATTGAAGACGGTCTTGTGCAGATTTCCGCCATCGTGGCCGGCAAGGACCAACGCCAGGTGCTTTCACGGCTGGGTCCCGGCGAGTTCTTCGGAGAGATGGCGGTGATCGACAACGAGCCGCGTTCCGCCACCGCCACCGCCGAGAAGGATACCGCGGTTTACTTCATCCCGAGGGGAGATCTGCTGCAGATCTGGCGGGCTTCACCCGCGCTGGCCTTGAATCTCGTGCGCGAGTTCAGCCTCCGGCTGCGCGATTTCAATCAGCAGTACATCCGCGAGGTGCTGGAAGCCGAGCGCCTCGCTCTTGTTGGCCGGTTCGCGCGCTCGATCGTCCACGATTTCAAGAACCCACTGCACGTCATCGGTCTCGCCGCCGAACTGGGCGCGACGGAAAGCGCGACTCCAGCGATGCGGAACACCGCCAAGACCCGGATCTGCAAACAGGTTCAGCGCCTCAGCAGCATGATCAACGAATTGCTCGACTTCACCAGCGGTGCGCGCGATTCGGCCATCCTGGCTCCGACCGATTACGCGATGTTCATCGACCAGATCATCGAGGAAGTCCGCCCTGAACTCAGCGACCGCCGCGTCAGCATCCAATGTGAAAACCCGCCGCCCATGGAAACGCTGCTCCTTGATCCGCTCCGGCTTTCACGCGTCTTTTTCAACCTCATCAACAACGCGGTGGATGCGATGACGAACGGCGGCAGCGTCACATTGCGTTTTCAGAAGACTTCCGCTCATGTCGTGACCGAGATTGAGGACAGCGGCAAAGGCATCGCCCCGGAAATTGCATCGAGGATGTTCGAGCCCTTTGCAACTTATGGAAAAGCGCAGGGTACCGGCCTGGGTCTTTCCATCTGCCGCAAGATCATCGAGGACCACAAAGGCAGGATCTCCGCCCGGAATGAACCTGGACGTGGAGCCGTGTTCACATTCACGCTGCCGCTTCGGGCGGGCTGAGAACTGTCGCCTGCGTCCGGTTGAAACTTTTCCCGCCGCTTCACCACACATCAATGAATCGCATCCGCCTGCTGCCCGAGCACGTCGCCAATCAGATTGCCGCGGGCGAAGTGGTCGAGCGTCCCGCCAGTGTGGTGAAGGAGTTGGTTGAGAACGCGCTCGATGCGGGCGCACGGCGGATCAGCGTCGAGATTCAAGCCGGGGGCCGCAGTTTGATCCGTGTCACCGACGACGGTTCCGGCATGAGCCGCGACGACGCGTTGCTCTGCCTCGAACGGCACGCCACGAGCAAAATTCAGAAGGCCGAGGATCTGTCCTCCATCACAACGATGGGCTTTCGCGGTGAAGCCATTCCCAGCATCGCCAGCGTCAGCCGCATGATGCTCACCACCCGGGAGGCCACGTCGGATGAAGGCGCGCAAATCATCATCCACGGAGGCAAGATTCTCGAAGTCAAGGCAGCGGGCTGTGCCCCAGGCAGCGTAATGGAAGTGCGGCAACTCTTCTTCAATCTTCCCGCGCGCCGGAAATTCCTACGGACCGAGGAAACGGAGCGCGCTCATGTGCAGCATTACCTCACATTGGCTGCACTCGCGCACCCACAGGTGGGATTCACATTCACGCAGGATGGGCGGATCGTGTGGCAGTTGCCCCCGGTAAACGAGGATCGCTCGCCGGATGGGTTGATCCATGCGCTAAGAGAACGAATGCGCTCGATCTACGGTGGGAATACGCGGCTTCTGCCGGTGGAATTTCAGGCGCAACTCGACACGCCCCGCCAGATCGAAGATGAACTTGCCGAAGCCGCCGCGGCGCCGGTCAATGTCTGGGGACTGATCGGAGCGCCAGGAGTCTCGCGCGCCACGCGCGAAGAACAGCACCTCTTCGTCAATCGGCGTCCGGTGGAAAATCGCGGGCTCAACTACGCGCTTCTGGAAGGTTACCACACCGCGCTCATGAAAGGCCGCTATCCTGTCTGCTGCCTTTTCATTGAAATCCACCCGAGCGCCGTGGACGTGAACATTCACCCTTCCAAGCGCGAGGTGAAATTCCATCAGGAACAAGCCGTTCGCCGCGTCGTTGCTCAAGCCGTGAGACAGGCGCTCCTGGGCTTTCATGGGGCTGCTGAATCCGCGCCTTCGACTTCACTCTTTCGTCCACTCGTTGATCGCCGCCGGCCACCCAATACCGGGCTGGCACCCGCAATCGAACCCACGCTCGGCCTGCCACCATCGGCTCCGCACCCCACCGCGCCGACATCCCCAGACTCGAAATCAAACTCATCGACGAGTCCGTCCGCAGTCCCGACCGCATCGGCTGTTCCGCTGCTGCCTCCCCAGAGCTTGGTTTCACAAAAGCCAGAGATACCGAGCACCGTTCCACTGCGGCTTCCGCTCGAACCCCGGGCCGGCGCAGAATTCGCCGTTCCAGAAGTGCCAGCCACCGGGCCTGTGCCGCTGCTCCGCGTTCCGCTGCGAATCATCGGCGTCGTGGGAAAACTTTACGTCGTTCTCGAATCCGATCGTGGACTGGTCCTGGTGGATCAACATGCCGCCCACGAGAGAATCCTCTTCGAGCAAATGATGAAGCGCATGGAAACCAACGACGCGCCTTCCCAACGTTTGCTCCTGCCCGAGACGGTGGAACTTTCTCCGCGCGACGCGCAGTTCCTGCGCGAGCAGCTTCCCTTCCTCACACGGCTTGGCGTGGGCCTGAGCGAATTTGGCGAGCGCACCTTTCTCCTCGACGCACTGCCTCCGTTCATCAAGCTGCCACGCGGGAGACAGTTCATCCTGGAACTCGTAGATGAACTCAAGGCCGCCGGCGAAGGCATCAATTCCTGGCGTCTCGGCGAACACACCATCACCAAGACAGTCTGCCGCCACGCGGTCAAAGCGAACGATCCGTTGTCCGGACCGGAACTGGAGAACCTCATCGAAGATCTGCGCCGATGCGAGATGCCCTACACCTGCCCGCATGGACGCCCCACGATCATCGAAATGAATTTTCGCGAGCTGGAAAAGAAATTCGGACGCTCGCAATAAGCAATCATCTACAGTTCATTCTGGGCGTTTTTCCGCTGATGGGAAAGCCGGGAGCATCCTCTTTTCGATTTTCAAGTGATTGCTTGATCAGGGAGTCACGCTAAGTGCTGCATCCGCGTCGTTCTCTCGGGTCGAAGGTTCCGGCTGGTTGCCACTGACGCTTCCGTGTAATTGGTAGGCTCCGACGGTTTTAGCGCGCAGGACCACGGTTGCTGTTGCCACACCCGAACGGGAAAGGCGTCCCAACTGTCCGACGACTACTCCGTCCTCTTCCACGCATGGACCGGCAGCGGAAGTGGCGGAAACAAATTCCAAACCCGTCGGCACATCCAACGTCACAGTGATCCCGGAAGCCTCCAGCTCTCCGCCATGGTTCACCGTCAGCGTCACCGTCACCAACTGACCCACTGCAATGGTCCCTGGCTGGGCATCGATGGCCAGGGAGAGATTGAGGAATGGCGGCGGTGGCGGCAATTGCAGCAGCCACCAGACTGCGTTCTTGAACAGCTTCTCGCGCTGCACCCGGGAATTGAGATTTTCCCCCGCGAAGACAAACATGGTTTGCGTCACCGTCCGCTCGATGAGCGTGGAATCCTCGGCTGCAAGCACCACTGGAACACCAGCCGCCCGTGCGATGACATTCTCGCCCGTCCCCAGCGCGCTGGTGACATCGAAACCGGCTGGCATTTTGAAATCGCCGACAAGGCCGAACGGCCCGTTGCTTACTGGATCCTGGCTGTCCACTAGATTGACTGCACCTCCCACCGGAGGCGCGGTGGTCGCCGGATTCAGTCGAAGCAGATTGCTCCAGGCCGTCCGGCTGGCTCCGGCCAGAGTCGTTCCCTGTCGCGCCAGATCGCTTCCCACAAAATAGAGCGGTATCTCGGCGTCATAAAGGCGTTTCAACAATGTCACCTCCGCGGCAGTCACCGTGTTTGCACCGGCGCCGATGTCGTCCCAGATCACAAGATCGAACAGTTTCAGATTCTCGAAGGTGATCGCATCGCGGCGGAAAGGCTGGGAGATCAGATCCATGTCGCCCAGGTAAGATTGCATCTTCGTGATCTCGGGATCGGCGGAACCCTGAACGATCGCAACACGGCGCCTGCCATCCGTAGCACGAACGGTAATGTGAACCGGAACTGAGGTCACCTTGGCACCTCGGTCGTCGGTTGCCACGGCAGTGATCTCGTAAGTTCCCGCCACGATGTTTGCCCACGTCACCGCAAACGGCTCGACCGTGGCTGCGCCGACAGCCAGCCCGTTGGCCATGAACTCAATTTTTGTGATTTTTCCGTCGATGTCCGAGGCCAGCACCGCGAGGCTGATGCTCATTCCCGCCAGGAAGGAATCCTCCTCCTCCGGACTCGTGATCGCAGCCAGAGGCGGCAAGTTGGGCTTCTCATTATCAACAATGGTCACCACACCCACCGCTTTCGCATTGCTGATTGTCGCGTTTACAGAGCCGGTGAGGTTCACAGTAAAGGTCTCATCCGTCTCGGTCACCGTGTCACCTTTGATCGATACAGTAATGCTCTTGCTCGTTTCTCCAGGAGCGAAAGTGAGATCAGCCGACGCGGCCACATAATCGGTCGCGGCCAGGGCAGTCCCGTCTGCCGTCGCCCATTTCACGGTCACCGTCTGGCCGCTGATTTTCGACAGTTGCACCGACAGCACACCCGCCAGGGTTCCAACATCGCCTTCCGTCACGCGAACACCCGTAATGCTCAACTCCGGAACGGGATCGTCGTTGATGATGGCCACGACGCCGCGCGGTTTCTTGATCACTGTGTTTGAAGGGACAGGGCTGGACAGATTCACGCTGAATGTTTCGTCCGGCTCGTTCAAGATGTCGCCCTTGACGGTAAGCGTGATGAGTTTGTTCGTTTCACCAGGAGCGAATGTCAGGTCGCCCAGCGCCGTCACGTAGTCGGACGGGGCCACGGCCGTGCCATCCGCCGTCGCCCATTTGACAGTCACCGGCAGGGCGCTCCCAGGCAGCAGCGTCACTGATAACGTCGCTGTCCGAGTGCCTGCATCGCCTTCGAGAATTCCAACGTCTCCCATTCTCAATTCCGGCGGCGCATCGTCATTAACGATCTTCACGAAACCCCGACCTTTGTCCAAGGTCGCGCTAACCGGAACCGACAGATCGACAGCGAACGTTTCATCCAGCTCATTCAACGTGTCGCCTCTCACCGTCACGGTGATGTTCTTCACCGTCTCTCCGGGAGCGAATGTCAGATCGCCACCGCTCGCCAGGTAATCCGATGCCGCCAATGCAGTGTCATCCGCCGTCGCCCATCGAACCGTCACCGTCCGCCCGCTGGTTTTGGACAACTGCACCGGCACCGTAACTATCTGAGTGCCCGTGTTACCCTCCGTCACACTCGCATCCGCAACGCTCAGAGCCGGCAATGGATCATTGTTGATGATTGTCACCACACCTTTTGAGATGCCGAGCGTGGCGTTGGTGGGACTCGATAGGTTCACGGCAAAGTCTTCGTCAGCTTCGTTGAGAGTGTCACCATTCACGGACACGGTGATTGTCTTGGAGGTTTCACCGGGAGCGAAGGCCAATGTTCCTGACGCGGTCACGTAGTCGGAACCTGCGATGGCGGAGATGTCCGACGTCGCCCATTTGACAGTCACAGGCAATCCGCTGGCTTGCGAAAGCTGGACAACGAGCGTCGCGGTTTGCGTGCCAGAATCGCCTTCAGTCAGACTCGCGTTCAAAATGTTCAACACGGTTGCCTGGTCATCGTTGACGATCTTCACCGTGGCATTGGCCTGGCCGACCGTGGCGTTAATGGCGCTGGTCAGGTTGACCGTGAATAGTTCGTCCGGCTCGCTCACCGTATCACCATTCACCAGAACAACGATTGATTTGCTCGTTTCACCGGGGGCAAAGATGGCCTCACCGGAAGCGGCAATGTAATCGCTGCCAGCAAGGGCTGTCCCATCCGTTGCAGTCCACTTAACGCTCACCTGCTGGGCGCTAGCGCGGGAAAGTTGAAGCGTCAGGGTGGCGGGCTGCGTCCCGGAATTGCCTTCTACAACCTGCACATCCGTGATCGTCACAACCGGCGGCACGTCGTCGTTCACAATCGTAACCACGGCCCGGGCCTTATCCTTGTCGATCGTTGCGTTGGCCGGGCTCTCCAGATTTACGGAGAAGGTCTCATTTGGCTCATTCAGGACATCCCCGCGCACGAAGACCGAAAAACTCTGGCTGGTTTCGCCGGGAGCAAACGCCAGATCGCCAGAAGCCACGATGTAATCCGACGCGGCGAGAGCTGTTCCGTCCGCCGTGGACCACTTGACCGCCACCGCCTGCCCGCTGGTCTTGGACAACTGCACGATAATCGTGGCCGTCTGCAATCCGGTGTCGCCTTCGGTGACCGACACCTGCGCGCTGGCAATGCTCAATACCGGCAGCGAATCATCATCGACGATGGCGACAACGGCCACTCCTCCCTTCTCGTTGTCGAGAGTGGCGTTTACAGGCTCGGCCAGGCGGACAAAGAACGTCTCATCCGACTCGCTTAACACGTCACCGTTGATAATTAGTTCGATATTCTTGCCCGTTTCCCCTGGCGCGAATGTCAGCTCACCGAACGCTGCGATATAATCCGACGGCGAGAGTGCGGTTCCGTTTATCGTCGCCCACTTCACTGTAACCGCCTGTCCAGTGGGCCGCGAGAGCTGCACCGGCATCACCACCGTTTGCGGTCCTGAATCCCCTTCCAGAAGTCCGACGTCCGCAATGGTCAGCACCGGCACCAAATCGTCGTTGAGAATCAAGCCTGTCGCCTCGCTGCTTTGAATCGAGGCATCCAGAGGGTTCGACAGCCGGACCAGAAAATCCTCGTCAGGCTCGAAGGCTCGATCACTGTTGATCCTCACGGCGATGGTCTTGACGGTTTCGCCCGGCGCGAAAGTCAATCGCCCGCTCGCCGCCTCGAAGTCCGTTCCGGCTTTCGCCGTTCCGTCCACCGTTGCGTAATCTACTTCAGCCGGAAGCGCTGTGCTTCCGCTCAGGGTCACTTTGAAAACTGCGTTCGTGAAGCCGTCATCGCCTTCAGCCAGGGTCACTCCCTGAATGGTCAGTGTCGGCTGCGGGTCGTCATTCACAATTGTCACCAACCCTTGATCCTTGGCGATGAGCGCGTTGGTCGGCTTTTGCAATCGCACTCCGAATGTTTCGTCCCGTTCATGGGTTGAGTCGCCTTTCACTCTCACCGTGAATTGCTGGCGTGGCCCGGTGCCTGAGTTGGGCTGCAATCGATAGAAGAGCAATGGTCCGGACGCATCCAACTGATATACCTGCAAAGCTCCCGACGTTTCGATCTTCCCCGCGACTGCCGCCCATGAAGTCGAGGATCCTGCGTCGGAACTCGCCTGGAGTTCAAACGCCCCGCTATCGCCCTGCCACGTGATGACTGGCTTGCCGTCCTTGATCGCGATCGACAATTTGGGAATGAGCAACGCCGATGGTCGCGACACCGTGGCGACTGCCACGCGCGCGAGTATGATTCCCGGGGCAAAGGTGATTCTACCCTGACTCGCCTCGAAATCTTCCCCGGCATGCGCCGTCCCGTCCTCGGTTGCGAAATCGACAGTGACCGGTACTCCACTCGGCGTGGAGAGCGCGACCGTAAGCACAGCTTCCCCACCTGCCGCGTTTCCTTCGTTCAACCGCATATCGTTGATCGTCACGGCTGGCAGCAGATCGTCGTCGGCGATTGTACCCAGGGCCGCCCCTCGCCCGATTTTGGCAAAGTGCGGATTGGTCAATTGCAGACTGAATTGTTCATTGCCCTCGTTGAGTGAGTCTCCAGCGATGTTGACGGCGATCTCCTGCCGGACTTCGCCCGGAGCAAACACCAGCGTCCCGTCGGCAGCTTCGTAGTCCGCACCCGACAGGGCCGTGCCGTTCTGCGTGGAGTAATCGACCGTGACCGGGACAGGCATGGGCGCGGAAAGTTCCACGACGAACTTCAAGACCCGCTTGCCATCGTTGCCCTCGGTTTCTGTGACATCTCCAACATACAAGAGAGTCTCCTCCGAGGGCAGGGTGACGGTGACGATCGTTTCGCAAGAACTCGTGCGCCCGGCGGCATCAGCCACCGTCAGCGTCACCTTGTTTTCGCCAATATCACCGGGTCCAAACGTTGTTTTGCTCAGAGTCTTCAAGACAATTCCGCAATCGTCGGAGCTTCCGTCATCCACCTGTTCAGGCTTGATGGTGATCAGCGGAGAATCTGAGAACGAAACAGCGAGCGGTTTGCAACGCGCCACCGGTGGCAACACATCCTTGACCTCGATCACCACCGGGTCGCTGGTGGCGCTGCATCCATTGGCATCCTTGACGGTTACCGAATAGGAACCTGCTTCAATGGCGAGGATGGATTGCAAAGTTGATCCATTGCTCCATGAATAACTTGCTCCGGCGGTCGCGGTGAGCTTCACGGTTCCACCGGGACAAATCTTCGTCGATCCCTCGGCCGTGATCGAAGCGACGAGCTGGCCGACCTTTAACGCCGCCGAGTTGGTCAAAGTGCCGCACGCTCCGGTTATGACGACTTCATAGGAGCCCGCGTCGGCATCGCCGACTTTGGCAAGACTCAAAACCGGGCCCGTCGCGGTGGGGATTGCAACTTTGTCTTTGCTCCACTGATACGCCAGGCCGGTACCGGTGGCGCTTACCGTGAAGCTCACGTCGGCCCCTACGCAAACGGTCTGAGCGATCGGCTGTGTTTTAAGCGCCACCTTGCTATTGACAACCAGTGGTGGGGGGGTGTTCGTCTTGGGTCCACAAGTGCCCGTGACAACGACATCATAGATTCCCGCGTCAGCCAGGGCGGCTGCGGCAATGGGATAAATGGCATTGGTGGCACCGGTGATTGGGTTGGCATCCTTTCGCCACTGATATTTCAAAGCAGTGCCGGTGGCTGTAACCTGGAAAGAGGCTGGCAAGCCTTCGCACACCGTCCCATTCGCAGGGCTGGCCGTGCTGGCCGAAATGGCCACAGGTTTGTTGACCACAACTAAACTGACTGCGCTTGTGGATGGGCTTGTGGTGATGTTGCCACAGGCGTCGGACACCGTGACGGAGTAAAATCCGCCACTCGCCGACAGTGCGGACGCGACCGAGAAGGACGCATTGGTCTCGCCAGCCAGTGCGGGGCCGTTCCGGAACCATTGGTAACGCAAACCGCTGCCGCTGGCTGTTACGGAAATCTCCAACTTGGAGCCTTCGCAGAATTCTGACTTGAGCGGTAATTGCTTGAGGATAACCACCGGTGTGTTGACCGTGAGGGTCGCTTTCTGGCTGGTGGCGGTGCCACACGCGCCACTCACAATTACCTCGTAGTCACCACCGTCGGCTGCCGACACGGCCGGGATGTTGAAGGAAGAGCCTGTTGCCCCGTCAATGCGGGCGTTAACTTTGCGCCACTGGTAGTTGACGGAAGTCCCCTTCGCCACGACGACGAACGTAACCGGGGAACCCGCGCAAACGCTCTGACTGGCAGGAGGAGTCGTGATCGCGGTGGCCGAATTCACTATCAAGGTTGCTCCAAAGCTCGTGACCGGCAGGCCGCAGCTCGCGGCGACTTTAACCTGGTAGGATCCGGCACTCGTTGGCACCGCAGCCGGGATCGAGTAAATTGCGTTCGTGGCTCCGGGAACCGGAACAGGCACGCCAGCACTGCTTGTCTTTAGCCATTGATAACTCAGACTCGCTCCTGTCGCTTCAACGGTCAAATCGACCTTTTGACCTTCACAGACGGTCTGGGTGGCTTGCGGCTGCTTCGTGATGTTTGCGCCGCTGACCACAGCGAGTCCCGCAGGATTGCTGTCTATCGAAGCACCACATGCCGCTGTGACTTTGACGAAATAATTGCCAAAGTCGGTAGGCAGAGCTGAATTGATTGAGTAAGTGGCGTTCGTGGCATTGGGAATGTCGATCAACCCTTTTCGCCATTTGTACTTCAGGCTTGTGCCCGTGGCCGTGACGGAGAATGTCACCTTGCTCCCGATGCAGGCGCTGGAGCCTTGCGGTTGCCCCAGTGGTGCGATGGCCGCTGGTTCGTTCACAATGATGAACGCAGCCTCACTTTGAGATGTCTTGCAGCCGACTCCCTCTACTCGCACATCATACAATCCAGTGTCCGCGCGATTTGCAACGTCGATGAAAAAAGTCGCTTTGGTGGCCCTCGGTATATTAACTCCGTTCTTTCTCCATTGGTACGTCAGCCCCGAGCCGTTGGCGATCACGACCAAGCCGATCCGATCTCCTGCACACACTGTTTGCGATTTCGGTTGGACGCCTATGGTGACACCAGCGTTGGCTGTCAATGTTGCTGGGTCGCTGGTTACGGGACCGCACGCGCTCGTAATGACCACCTCGTAACTGCCCGCGTTGAGGTTATTGACTGAAGGTATGGCATAGGTTGGTCCAGTTGCTCCGCCGATGTTAATCCTATCCTTGCGCCACTGATAACTTAATGGGCCTGCGCCTGTGGCAGTGACGGAAAAACTGGCCGCGCTACCTGCGCACACGGCCACGGACGCTGGCTGGCTTACGATAACGGTGGGAGTCCCGGACGTTGTCACGACCACGACCTTTGAAGTCTGCACGCCATTATTATCCCTGACCACGATTGAATATGAGCCGGGGGCCATGCCCGAGAATATGATCGGAGGTCCGAACGAACCACCGCCGTTGCTGGAATAGAAGTATGGCGCTGCGCCGCCAGAGACGCCGGTAATGGAAATCGTGCCGTTGTTGCCTCCGCATGACGCTGCGGCTGGCGTTGCGGTAAAGTTGATGGTGGTAACCACATTGCAGGTCGGATCTGCCACCTTGAGTAAGAAAAATGGAGCGTAGGTGTTTCCTGCATAGTCCTTTACCACAGCAGTCACTACCAGACTGTTGCCTACGGATACGATCTGGTCACTCGTAAGCAGACTCCCACCATTACCAGGGATCCCCAGGTAAAGTTTCACGTCGCCCGCTGTTCCGAAGCAGGCGGGGTCGTCAACGTCGTTGAAACGACGGAATACGCTGCTCAGCATCTCAGCCTGGGTAAAGACGACCGATGTCGCACCTGAAGCAGCGCACTTCACAATCTCCGGCTTGAAGGCCGATTCCTTTATCTTCGGCGGTGTCCTGTCTTGCAAGATCACAGTCGCGTTGTAGGCGGCAAGCACCGTCAATCCGTCTGAGGCGTCAAGCACTCGCAGTTGGACCTGATATGAGGCCCTAAAACTATTAGTAGTAACGTCGCTTACCTGCAACTGGAAGCCACCCGGTGGCGGATCTTGATCGACAATGATGTTACATGAAAACAGAGGGGCGAGCAGCGGAAAGAAATCGGGGATATTCGCGTAACCGTAACACTGGGGACTCGTGACATACGTCGGATCGAGTAGGAGGGGTGACGTCTGCCCCGGAAGGTTACCTAAGATTCGGCAAGAAGGATCCGCACCTCTGCCATCTGGCACCGCGAACAGGAGAAAGACTGCGAAGATGAGTGTCCTGAACAGAAACGTTGTGTTGGCTCCGCTCTGTTGGCGTCCGCCCCTCAAACCAGCATCCGCAATGTAGGCTCTCAATTGTCTCTTGGTGTTCCTCTGGAACGGTTCCCCCGGCACTTGTTACTGAGCCAAAATCACGCCCGCGCGTCAATCATCAACAGGAAATTTGAGCATATTTTTTTTGTTCCACCGATCACTTCACGCAGGTCGCAGACCTTGAGTCAGCTTCTGGCTTGATCTCTCCACCCATCCCGTCCACCAATAGCCACCAACACCACACTTATGAAAGTAGGAGTATTCACTGTCATTCTTCGTTCCATGCCACTCGATCAGGCCCTTGACTATCTTGCGGGGCTGGGGGTCCAGACTGTTGAGATCGGCGCGGGAGCCTACCCCGGAACCGACCACTGCAACATCGACGAATTGCTCGAAAGCGACCGCAAGGCGAAGGACTTTCTCCACGCGATCACCTCTCGAGGCCTCGGGATTTCCTGCCTCTCAGTTCACGGAAACCCCATCCATCCGAACAAGGATATCGCCGACCAGCATGACGCCGCATTCCGACGTTGCGTGCGGCTCGCCGGGAAACTTGGCGTCGAAGTGGTGACAACCTTCAGCGGTTGTCCCGGCGGCGCTCCCGGCGACAAGCAACCGAACTGGGTCACCTGCCCGTGGCCGCCCGAGTACCTCGAAATCCTCGAACACCAATGGAAAGACGTGGTGATCCCCTATTGGCAGAAGACCGCTGAATTCTCCCGCAAACACGGCATCCGGAAGATCGCGCTCGAAATGCACCCCGGCTTCGTTGTTTACAATCCGGAAACGCTATTGAAGTTGCGACAGGCCGCCGGCTCTGAAATCGGCGCGAATTTCGATCCTTCGCATCTGATCTGGCAGGGCATCGACCCGTGCGCCGCAGTCCGGGCCTTGCAAGGCGCCATCTGGCATGTCCACGCCAAGGACACCAGTGTGCAGCAATGGAATTCCAAGACCAACGGCGTTCTCGACACCAAGCACTATGGTGACGAGCTGAATCGCTCCTGGATTTTCCGCACCGTCGGCTACGGCAGTTCGCGCCAATTCTGGTGCGACTTTGTCTCCGCGCTCCGCATGACCGGCTACGATCACGCCCTGTCCATCGAACACGAGGACAGCCTTATGACGGCTCGCGAAGGCTTGGAAAAAGCGATCCGATTTCTGCAAAGCATCGTCCTCAACGAACCGAAAGGGGCCGTCACCTGGGCATAACTCATTCGAGAAGACCTTGCTTTCCGTGATGTGAAGGGACGAAGGCTTGTCGAAGCCTCCCACCGTGACTGTCCGTCAGGCATCTACCGGGAAAATCTCACGCAGAAACTTCACGTTCGCGATGTAACTTTCGATGAGTTTGCCGCCGGGCGGGACGGCGCCTTCGATCTGCATCGGGCCACGGTAGCCGATGTCGTCGAGGGCGGCCCGGACCTTCTTGAAATCGATCCGGCCCTGTCCGAGGAGCGAGCCGTTCTCCTTCATGTGGAACTCGCAAATCTGCCCCTGCTTGCCCAGCCAGCGGATTTCCTTCGCGATGTCGTAGCCGCGCTCGGTCGAGTTCGCCACGTCGTAATAAACCTGCACCGCCGGCGAGCCGGCGCGGTCGATGATCCTCATGTTGTCCTCGGCACTGAGCCAGCTCTCGATGCCAAGAATGACGCCCGCCTTCTCCGCCTTGGGCGCCACCTCCTTGAGGCGGCGCACCGTCTCGTCCGTGCCGGCTTTGTCGTTGCGCAAATCGTTGTTGTGAAAAAACGCGAGAAGAATGACCCGGCAGCCCATCGCGCGGCAGGCGTCGATGCAATCGTTGACCCACGCAATCGTGCGCGGGTCGCTCTTGTAGGGGATGTTGTTCAGCTCGCCAATGGCTAGCCCGGATCGATCATAGCCTGGCGGAAAACGGAGAGAGAAAAGTGCAATTGCGCTAGGTTTATCAAAGGGATTGGCACTGCACTGGCTTTCATTTCGAGCATGACAGACTGTTCAAACGACCCACTCCTTTTTCCTGACCT
>SIBF01000151.1 GCA_009695275.1 Pedosphaera sp.
CGCGCCGTCAAAAAGTAGCGGCGGCTCCGCTCATAACCGCCATTTTCCCGAGCAATCAGCCAAAACCGACCGACTATCGACCGGCTCAGATGATACGGAAACCCCGTCGCTATTGACTCCCCTCAGCATTGGGACAAGCTCTAGTGTAGCTTCCGGCCTTCCCGCCTGGATATTGGATAAGCGTGGTCTGGCTCTTGTCGAACAAGACCCCATCCACACTGCTGAAAACGGAATTGAGCGGCTCCACCGTTATCGCGCTCAGGCTGGAGCAGCCATAGAACGCCTGATCCCCGATGCCGGTGACGCGGTTGGGGATCGTGACGCTGGTCAGGCTGGTGCGGTAAGAGAACGCCTCCGACCCGATGCGGGTGACCGGCAATCCTTCAATCGCGATAGGAATGTCCACGACACCGCCGGGGCCGTCGTAGCTGGTAATGGTGATCGCGCTGCCATCCGAAGTGTAAGTGTAATCTGCAGCTTGCACCACGGCGGGCAGCTTCAAGAGCAGGAACAACAACAGCAGTCTCGCGGTGCCGGCACTGACGCCGAGCAGTTGGATAGGGAGTGTTTTCACAGAGGGTGGTGGCTTTGAATTGTTCGGCAGGTGGCTCATCCAAACTGCATTGGTTCATCGGCCAGAGTGCCTGTGATTTACCAACGTACGATACTGTGATCGATCAGCCACTTGGCGTCGGGATTTCCCGGGCTGGGGGTGGACCAGGCCTGAGCTATGCCCTTGCGGATCGGTGCTTTCGTTCTTGCGTCACGCCATTTGATCAAGTCCGCGTGGCCGTCGCCAAAATTCAGCGCTCCCTTTCCGTTGTGGTAACTGCCAGGCCAGTTCTAGAAGACCCAGCCATGAGCGTCGTTCTCGTCCTTGCCATTAATACCCAAGCCAAAGTTGCTGACAATTTGCGGCACATCCTCGCGTTGGTCGGACATCGCAAAAATTTTCGAAGGCGAAGTTTTCCCGAAGTCCGAGGTCCGTTGGAAAGTGATAAAACCAGTGTTGTCCCAATTCGGTTTCGGGTGACCATTAACCATTCCATTCATCGAGAAGTTGCGGACGCGCGGATAGACCTTGCCCCCATGAACGGAAGTCGATCTATCTCCAGGACAGCGCCAGATTTCGAGTGCGTTCACGTTGGGCGCAATGTGGCTGGTTTGCAGGTAGAGCGTGTTCGTGTGGTCCGTATGGTTTTGTCCGTAGCGCATCCAACCGCGCACCCAGACGGAGTTGGTGTCGGTGGCCGTGTTGCCGACGGTGCCGTCCTGATTGGGCGGAATACGATCCTGCTGATCGTCGGCATAGAGAAGGACGCCGAGCATGAGCTGGCGGGCGTTGTTCAGGCACTGGATGCCTTGGGCGGATTGCTTGGCCTTGTTGAGCGCGGGCAGAAGCATCCCCGCCAGAATCGCAATGATGGCGATGACGACGAGGAGTTCGATGAGGGTGAAGCCGGCCATTCTCCCGGCGTTGCCTTGAGTTGAGTTCATAAATTGGTTCCGACAACTACGGCTTGCTTCAACGAATGTAGCGCCGGTATGGTGTGAGCCGTGATAGCCACCGCAGAACCGCCCGCTGCACTCAAGCGCCAGGTCAAATCAGCCCTGCTGGAAATCCTCAGCGAACGCCCGGACTTGCTGCGCGAGGCACTGGAAGACATCGGCCTGGGCCGCGCTATCCAGGAAGGACTGAAGAGCGGCACGGCGACCCGGTCGGAGGTGTTCGCCCGGCTCCAGCGCAAGCGCCCATGATCGTCGGCTTCCGAGGCGCGTTCGCAAAAGATCTGGAGGCGATTCAAGACGTTCGCCTGCTCCGCCGCGTCGAGAAAGTCATCCGCACGCTCGAACGTGCGGTATTGCTGCGTGAGGTTCCCCAGCTCAAGCGCCTGCAAGGGCACCCTCAATTCTTCTGAGTTCGCACCGGTGACTATCGATCGGGTTTGCGAGTGGAGGGCGATCAGTTCGATTGCGCGCGCACTCTTCATCGGCGCGAAATTTACCGCTTCTTCCCTTGAAATACGAATGGGAGTCAGACGGTTGATTGAGCGTAGAGCGGTGTAGGAGGATCTCAATTTGATGGGCAAGCGCGTCACTCTCATTTGCTTCCATGTTCTCTCTGCTTGGAGTTCATTGCGCCATTTTCGTCGCGGGATCGCTCCACGGCCCCTGGCCCGCGGCACCGACCGCCGCGACGCGGAACCAATAGCGCGTGCCGGCGACAAGGTTTGCGATGGTGCATTTGCTCTTGGTGCTCGGCGGGGCATTTGTCCAGACCGAGGCGTTGGTCATGGGTCGGTGGTGTATTGCACCACGTACACGCGGTAGGGCCGGAACTTTGAGAGAGGTTGTCATATCGAGTAAGGATACGTTCGGCGGAGGCGGGATCTAACGAAGATTCGTTCTGAAGGTTTCAATTGGGCAGTTACTACCCGGACGGCGTGATAGGCTACAGATGATGGCGAGCGCCGCAGATGCAGATGCGAGGCGCGAACGCGGGAAGATGCCCGCAGCGGCCTCTGACCAAGAAAGCAACGAAGCAGATGCGCCTGCGCCGCCGCCAAGATTTGTAGTCCATCCCGCTGTCCGGGTAGTATGCTTGACGACTTGAATCGCAGCGTGCAGTTGACCGATGTTCAGCCAAAGAGCTAGCGTCATGGCATGAGCAAAACCACGGTGGATATTCGGGAAGCCGAAGCGCATTTCGCCGCTTTGACACCATTGATTCGGAAAGGAATGGTCATCACGCTTTGTGACGCCGGCGGACCGTTGGCTGAAATTCGGCCGCTTCAACGGCGGACACCAACGCGGCGGGCGTTTGGAATGGCCCGTGGCACATTTTTGCCCCCGGATGATCCAGGCACATCCGATCTGGAAATCGAGCGAATGTTTTACGGCGAGCCGGCATGAGGTTGTTGCTCGACACTCATACGGCGCTCTGGATGTTCGCGGGGAGTTCGCATATCTCTCCGGAGTTGGAACAAGACCTGACGAATCCCGACCACGAGCTTTTCTTCAGTGACGTCAGCGCGTGGGAGATCGTGATGAAATACTCTCTCGGGAAACTCGTGCTTCCATCTGGTCCCGAGATTTTTGTCGGCTCCATGATGACGCAACATGGCATCGCCGGGCTTCCAATCTCGCAGGAGTCGATTTTCGAGTGGGGACGGCTGCCGATGATTCATCGCGATCCTTTTGACCGTCTGGTTATCGCGCAGGCAATTCGTGAAGAATGTTCATTGGTGAGTTGCGATCCTGAAATCCAAAAATATCCGGTGCCGATCCACTGGAAGTAAGCCTTGGGTTTCGTCACAGCGTGTCAATCCGGCGAAATCCACGGAGCAGTTTAACGATCGCAAACTGACTCGCAAGATCGCAGCCGCCGTTAGATCCCGCTTTCCGGCTTCGTATCCTTGAGTGACAATGACAACCGAAACCATGAGCGAAGAATCACGAACCACTCATCCACCGGCGAGCGTGCCGACCCGGCCAAGCCTGCTCGCGCGCTTGAAGGATTGGGAGGATGACACAAGCTGGCGAGAGTTTGCAGAAATTTACACGCCCCTCATTCGCGGCTTCATTCTGAAATCCGGCGTGAGCGAGGCGGAAGCGCAGGATGTCGCGCAGGATGTCCTGGTGAGTGTGGCGAAGCAGATGCCGGAGTTTCGATACGATCCGGCGAAAGGCTCATTCAAAAGCTGGCTTTTCAACCAAACGCGCTGGCGGTTGGTGGATCATTTTCGCAGGCAACAACGCCGAGTGCTTTTGGTGGACGATCCGCCGAACGATGACTCGGGGACCGGCACCTCACCCCTCAACCGTGTTCCTGATCCGGCGGATGAAGGGCTGGCGAAGATCTGGGAGTCCGAATGGGAACAGCATCGACTCGCCCAAGCGCTGCGGCGGGTAAAAGAAGCGGCGAGTCCGCGTCAGTTTCAGATGTTCCATCTGTTCGCCGTGCAAGGCTGGGCGATGGCCGAAGTGTGCCGCACGTTGGGCGCAAACCGGGCGCAGGTGTACATGGCGAAGATGCGGTTGAGCCGGATGCTCAAGCGGGAGTTAACTGAGCTGGATGCGGATTCGGGAACTCGGAGGCCGGTTCGACATTCGTGAGTTTCACGACCGCGTGTTGGAATCCGGCTGTCTGCCGCTACGAGTTTTGGAGCAAAAGATTGAGCGTTGTCTCAGGGAGAACAGACAGGGGTATGCCTGGATTTGATCGCAGACTACCGCCGCGGCATCAGAACATTCTGTGGAGCGGAAAACCAGGCCAGCTTGGAGTGCCGATCGAGTACGGCTATCTCTTCGCCGTCCAGGTCGCTTCGAACTCGCCCAGTGTGAGCGTGCCTTTCATCGAGTTCTTGTCTTCGATCTTGCCCGTGTAAGAACACACACGCTTCTCGCCCTCCATCTCGACGTCAAATTTCCAGCGAACCTCGTTGTTCTTCTGATTTACTGAACCGCTCACGTGAGCCTCGCCCAGGCTACCTTTGTAATCGCCGATCAAATTCTGGCCAGCATGCACGAGTTTGAAGGTGGGATTGTAGGTCGTGTCCGGAGTCTGCACCGTGACATTCCACGAGCCCGACAGATTTGGCGCATCGCCAGGCACGCCCTTGGGATCGAGGTTCAGCCCCAGTTCTTCCGGCGCGACGACGGATTCAACACCGTTCGCCGGCACCTCGACTTTGGCAATCCATAGCAGCGCGTTCAGGACGGCCTTGCGTTGATTGTCATTGGCCCAGTTCACATGCTTGTGCCCGCCGGTGAAGCCAAAGCCGCGTCCGCCGTCAGGACGCTCGAATGTCCACATCATCGTTTCCTCGCGACCCTTCGCTTCCTGGATGTGTTTGTACGGCCCCGGGGGGTAAACATAAGGACCGTTTCGGACCTGGTCTGACGGTTTATCGACGAGTATGTGCGTCACGCCTTTGGTGTCGGCAGGCCAGCGCATGTTGAAGTAACACTCATCGAGCAAAGCAAAGGGCTTCACGCCCCGCGCGACTGGATGATTCGGGAACTTCTGGTAGTTCGGAATCCACATCGGATTGACGGAGTAGGCGTGCTCGTAATGTCCGCCGATCCATTGCAGGAGTTGCGGGCCGCCATTCGTGCTCGGAATCTCCACGCCGAAATGACCGCATCCGAGGCCCACTCCGCGCTTCACAAGACTTTCCATCACCTTTGAGTGATCGCGAACCAGCAAGGGATGTCCGCCGCCACCGTCGGCATAAATCAGCACCGCAGCCGCGCCATCGAGGGCCGCGTGGTCATCCACGACATTGCCACCCTCGACCTTGCTTGGCCAGCCGTTCGAGTAAACTAAAGTCTTTATTCCAGAAACTCCGGCGAGGCTTTTTTGCAGCAACAGACAACCCGCTCGAAATTCATGGTCTCCGGGACCGTGACTCTTGCCACCCGCGATGAGAACGATCTTCTTGTCAGCAGCGGCTGAATCGACAAGAGACGCAACGAGCAAAGCCATCAGGGCGGCAAAACGATGAGTCTTCATTTCTTCTCTCCGACTGTCGGACTGATGAACGATTCCGATTTCGGTGCCGTCACCGCAGGCGAGGCAGCCGTTTTCTTTTTCTCCTTGTCGTCCAGGTTTTGTTTCAAGTCGTCCGCAGTGACGGTCGATTGAACGCCATTCGCCGGCACTTCAACTTTCGCGACCCAGAGCAAGGCATTGAGCACGACTTTGCGAAAATTGTCGTCGCCCCAGTTCTTGTGAAAATGTCCCCCGGTGAAGCCGAATCCACGTCCCCCATTCGGGCGCTCATAAGCCCAGGCAACGTGCTGAGTCTCGCCTTTGGAAATTGCTTCGCGCACGGCAGGATTGCCGCTGTGCGTGCCATCGGGGCGATCCAGGGTCTTGGCGGGAGGCAGTGCGCTGAGGATGGGAGTGACTCCCTTCATTCCGTCCACGAATCGCATGTGATAGTACCACTCGTCGTTAACCTTGAACGGCTGGACTCCACGTG
The DNA here is from genome assembly GCA_009695275.1 of Pedosphaera sp. Classification (GTDB taxonomy): domain Bacteria; phylum Verrucomicrobiota; class Verrucomicrobiia; order Limisphaerales; family F1-12-MAGs170; genus F1-120-MAGs170. The sequence continues at coordinate 5,988 of SIBF01000151.1, forward strand.
TGATCGGATGCTTCGGAAACTTGGAGAATTCGGCGGTCCAGTGGGGATTCACGGACCAATTCATCTCGAAATAACCACCCATCCATTGCAGGAATTCAGCGCCACCCTTTTCCTTGGGAACTTCCACACCGTAATGTCCACAGGCCAAACCCACACCCTTGTCCATCAATTTGCCGAGGGTTTTTAGATTCTCACCCTGAATTGCCGGATGCCCGCCACCTCCGTCTGAATAGATGAACACGGCGGACGCGCCTTCAAAAATACTCTCGTCCTTCGGCCAGCCATTGAGCGTTAAAACTGGCTTCACGCCCGGCACGGAATCCAGGCATTTATTGATCAAGCTGCAACCCGCCTTGAACTCGTGCTCGCCAGCGCCGTGACTTCGCGAGCCCGCAATGATCACGATCTTCTTGTCGGCAGCGCGCAATCCGACTGTGGACAGCGCTAGCGCAATACCCAGTGTGAGCAGTCGAAGCGTGCTCATTTCCGTTCTCCTGCCGTCGGGCTGATGAAGCCTTCAGTCTTCGGAGCGCTCACTCCCGATGTCTTGTCCTCGCCCCTGCGAGTTCTCAACGCGAGATCCTTGATCCGGATATTCTTGAACTGAACGGTCATGGCCGGGCCAGCGTGAATCTGGAGCGCCAGGATGCCCGTCTTTGCAGCCTTCGATTCCTGTTCATCCACGACATCGATGGTCTGAACTCCGTTGATGAAATGTTGCAGATGATTGCCGCGCGCGATGACGACATAATCATTCCAGTCTTCATTTTTGATCTTCGCTTGAATGTCAGCCGATTCACCGAGCTTGCCAACCACTTCGATCTTGGTCTGCTTCTCCTTCTTTCCGTTCTTCTCAACCTCGACCTCCTTGATCACGGTCTTCTGACCGCGCTGCGCCAGGATCCCGCGTCCGCGTTCCTCGTAGAGAATGCCGGAATAGGTTGTTCCCGCTTCGAAGTCTGCCTGGTACCCGCCAACAATTGGACCAAACTTCCCCGTCTCCGTTACCTTGCTGCGGTACTGGATTCCGGAGTTGCCTCCCACAATTTTGTAGGAAAGGCGCAGCTCAAAATCCCCGACCTCGCCGCCCTTCCAGACCAGAAACGTATTGTGCGCGATCTTGGTATCACCATCGTTGCCGGTTTTTCCCTGGATTGTTCCGTCCTGCACGGACCAAAGCTTGGGATTACCGTCCCATCCATTGATATCTTTCCCGTTGAAGAGACTCTTGAAGCCGGCTTCGGCGCCAACGGTGCGGACTGGATTGAGGAAGGCCGCGCACGCAAACGTGGCGGCTACGAACAGGGAGATTTTGGATTTCATGTTGATGTAATGGATCTGTGACTAAATTACCGGATGCAAACTCTGACGGACTGTCGATGCGTCGGATTCACTAACGCAGCTTCCACGTGGATGGGCCTTCGAACACCCTGTTCCACGGGAAGCAAAATAGAAACCCCGATCAAGCGAAGACTCGCTTGAGAAACTTGACGCCTTTGACCGCGATCTCATCGCGCGTCGGCTCCATGCGGCGCCAGATTGCCGCGGCGCGGGCAATCACTTTCACATCCGTGGTGAACGACTCGATCACCACGTCGCCGTCGTACTTGATCTTCCTGAGCGCGGCGACGATCGGTTTCCAGTCGATGTGGTCATTGCCTGGCGTGCCGCGATCGCTGCCGCAGGCGTGGAAGTGGCCGAGTAATTTGCCCGCCTTCAGGATGGCTTTGCCCTGGTTCTTCTCCTCGATGTTCATGTGGAAGGTATCGAGGTGCAGCTTCACGTTCTTCGCGCCGACTGCCTTGATGAGCTTCAACCCCTGATCGCAGGTGTTGAGGAAGTCAGTCTCGAAGCGGTTGAGGGGCTCGATGCAGATCTGACGCTCGCGCGCTGCCGCGTACTTCGCCAGCTCTTTAAGATTCTTCACCACGAGCGCCCATTGTTGCTTCTGCGCGGCGGGATCCTCGGCGTCTGCGCGGCCAACCACCGAATAGACCGGCCCGATCAGCGACGGGCAGCCAAGGACCACCATCTGATCGATGAGCGCCTTGCAGTAATCCATCGCGGTCTTCTGATCTTCCGCCGATCCGCGCAAATCCCGGCCCGGTCCCATGCAGGCGCAGATCGATCCACATTCAAGCCCATGCTTGTCGAGTTCGGCCTTCACGTGTGCCGGATCAATGTGCGAAGGATCTTCGACAGGTATCTCAATGGAGGTGAAACCCCATTTCTTGAAAGTCTTGAACAGCTTTGTGCTGTCGTTCGTGAATGGTGATGCGAATAGAAAAGTATTTATGCCAAATCTCATAATGCGTGGCGAGGAACCTAGTAAAACATTGCGCAGAGTCAAAAGGATTTAGTGGCCCGTGCGCAGCCGCCAACATCCCTCACTGAAATGTCGTATCCAGCTTCTTGATCCGGTCGTACACCGGCGAAGTCGTCAGGACACGTGCCTTCACGAGTTGAAAAACCCGCTTCGCTTCGATCGGATCCTGGCGGCTCAATAGAACCACATAATCCAGCTCGATCTCAGCCAGCTTGGGATCGCGAATGGAGCGTCCGTAGTTGGCAAGGAAAGTTCTCAGGCCGGCGGCACCTTGCTTCTCAGCCGCAGCCAATGCCGGCTCATAGGCCGGCGGCATGCCTTCCAGAGATGGGGCTGCCGGAGCAGGTGGAGTCTCGACGTTTGAGTAGCGGCTGCCGGACGGGTTGGACTGACGTTCCGCATCTCCGTAGCGGCGGAACAAGCCACGCATCATGTAGAAAACAGCCGCGACAATCGCTATGACGATCAGGGCTTTCATGTCTCCTGCACACGTTCGATCTTCGCTCCGAGCCCCCGAAGCTTGTCATCGATATTCTCGTAACCGCGATCCAGATGGTAAATACGTTTCACAAGCGTTTGTCCTCGTGCGACCATGCCGGCGATGACCAGCGCGGCGGAGGCCCGCAGATCACTTGCCATTACAGGAGCGCCGCTCAACGGGGCGCCTCCTTTCACTATCGCACTTGGCCCTTCGATGGCAATATCCGCGCCAAGACGTGCCATCTCGCTCACGTGCATGAAACGCGACTCAAAGACCCGCTCCGTGATGATGCTGATCCCATTGGTCAACATCATCAGCGCCATCATCTGCGCCTGGCAATCCGTCGGGAAACCCGAGTAAGGAAGCGTCGTGATGTCCACCGGCTTCAAGGAACGCCCGCGTGAGACCACCAATGCTTGCCCCTTGCGCTCCACCTTCACACCGGCTTCGCGCAATTTGTCCAGCACGGCGTGCATGTGGTCGGGGCGTGCGCCATGGATCGTTACCTCCCCGTCCGTGGCCGCCGCTGCGATCGCAAACGTCGCCGCCTCGATTCGATCGGGGATCACCTCGTGTTCAGCGCCATGCAACTCCTTGACACCCGTGATCGTAATCGTTGGACTTCCGATCCCCGAGATCTTTGCGCCCATGGCATTCAAGAAATTTGCCACGTCCATGACCTCGGGCTCGCAGGCTGCGCTCTCAATGATCGTCACACCCTCGGCGAGAGACGCCGCCATCATGACATTGGCGGTGCCGAGCACCGTTGGACCGGCTCGTCCGCCGAGGAACAAATCCGCCCCGACAAGCTTCGGCGCCTTTGCGATAATATACCCACTGTCGATGGTTACCTTTGCGCCGAGCGCCTTGATGCCCTTGAGGTGCAGATCCACCGGGCGCGATCCGATGACACAACCGCCGGGCAGCGAGACCTTCGCCTTGTGCAACCGTGCCAGCAACGGCCCCAGGATGCAGATCGAGCCGCGCATCTTGCGGATCAAGTCGTAATCACCCACGCCATTGAGCTTCGCCGCGCGCACCGTCAGGGTGCCATCGGCGATCTTCACTTCCGCGCCGAGTGATTTCAGGATCTCCCCCATGAAAGTGACGTCGCTCAGTTTGGGAACACGCCGGATGACGCATTCCTCCCCAGTCAACAACGTCGCCGCCATGATGGGCAGCACTGCATTCTTTGCCCCGCTCACCGTCACATCACCGTGCAACGGCGTCCCGCCCTTGATCAACAAACTATCCATGAATTCATCCTCTCAAGAAATTCCACTTCACGAGACTGGATGAAGGCTCACCTAGCCAATCATTCCAGCCCTTGCAACTCGCACAACGGACGACGCCCCGGCTCCACCCGCGACGCGCCCGCTCGATACGGATTCAATGTCTCAACTGCTCCCACCCAATTCAACAACGAATGACTGGGAACATTGCGCCGCAATCACCACTTCCAGCCAATGCCTTCGACTCAGCACCGAACTAAAACGAAAAAAGAGCGACCCACTCGGGCCGCTCTTGTATGGCGACAAACAATCGATAAACAAAACCCTGCGCCGCTTTCGCGAGCGCTTGAGGTATGGCCTCCACCGGCTCGCTAAAGGGGCTTTCGCCACCTTCATTGGCGGCCGAGACGAACACTTGATAAAGCTGATCTGGTTCCAGATCCGTGATGACCAGCGAGGGCAGGGGAGAGTGACCCGCGAAGACCGGCTCCGGCTGCTCCAGACTGATCTGCGTGTAGAAGCGGTAGCGCGTCGCACGTGGCGATTCATCGCACGTCGCCAGGATTTGACCCGGCCCGTAGCTCACCGCCGTGAGATTCCCCGGCACCTCTGGCGTGCTGCGAGAGCCGGACATGTTCAACCCGAAATCCACCCAGCGCGGATCATCCGGCCCGATGCGTTGCTTGAGTTCACCCACGAGACCGCTCAGGCGTTTGCGCATGGCCTGGAACGCCGCGTTGCGCGGTTCCTTGGCGGTCAAGCATGCGGCACGGGCCGCGGAAACACCGGCCTTCGCCTCCAGTATCCCGCCGCGCAAAGTCTGTGCTGCCGCCGCCGTGATCCCGTGTGACTCATCCTGCCACCCTTCGTTCACCGTAAAGAATGTCGCGAGCGATGTCACCAAACCATTGAGGAACGTCTCGCTGTGTCTCACCGAGAGTGAATCTTGAAAACCTGCCGGCACCCAGGAGTTGAGTTGTTGAAGCGGTTGCCAAGGTATTGTTTCAGATAATCACGTGTCTTCTGGCACCATTGATAAGTTCCCTCCAGGACTTCGTGATATGTCGCGTAAGCCGACTTCAGCCCGGCGCGGCTCTGCTCGAATGGCCCCTGCGCCCCGAGCAGCCCATCGCGATCATCCCCGATGGCTTCCGGCGTATTGATCACCAGAGGAATGGTCGCGCCGACGCGCACTGCGCCCGAGTAGGAATTGTCCGCGAGAGACACCAACGGGTCGTAACTGTCAGGTATTTTGTTAGAACTCATAATGAACTCACTTTGTTCTTACTTTATGGATTCGGCGGAACAAACCCTGTGAACCGGACAAAGGCCGAATCCATAACACCTGTCCCCGTCGGAGGTAGGACTCGTCGCGCTGCGACGAGAGCGACGAGTCATCGCCGCTCTCTTCTGTTCCGACATCTTCTGTTCCGCTCTTGTCTTCGGGAAGTGCTCCATTATGCTGCGCACCTCATTTTAGCCGGGAATGCCGGCATGAGATCACATTTATGACCGAACAGAGGCGCATGCTGCGTTTTGGGCTGCCGAAAGGGAGCCTGCAGGAAGCCACGATCGAAAAAATGGCCAAGGCCGGATTCAACATCCAGGTCAGCAGCCGTTCCTACATTCCCTACGTGGATGATGATGAGTTGGAAATCCGCCTGATCCGCGCCCAGGAAATCAGCCGCTATGTCGAGCACGGCTACCTCGATTGCGGGATCACGGGCCATGACTGGATTCAGGAGAACAATTCCAAGGTCCATGAAGTCGGCGAATTTCTTTTCAGCAAGGCCACCCGCCAGCCGGCCCGTTGGGTCCTGGCGGTTCCGGAGGCCTCGCCAATCAAGTCAGTCAAGGATCTCCAGGGGAAGCGCATCGCAACGGAAGTGGTGCAGATCACCCGCAAGTGGCTGCGCAAGCATAAGGTGAAGGCGGAGGTTGAGTTTTCTTGGGGTGCCACGGAGTTCAAGGCCCACGAACTTGTTGATGCGATCGTGGAGTTGACCGAGACCGGATCGTCGCTTCGAGCCAACAAACTGCGCATCGTGGACACCCTGCTGACCTCGACGCCACGGCTCATCGCGAATCACAATTCGTGGAAGCAAGAATGGAAAAGAGAGAAGATCGAGAACCTCGCCCTGCTCTTGAAAGGGGCGCTCGATGCAGAAACAAAGGTGGGGCTCAAGATGAACATTGCGCACAGGAATCTGGCAAAACTGTTGCAAAGTTTGCCCGCGTTGCGTAATCCAACCATTTCCAACCTGAGTCTTGAGGGTTGGGTGGCGGTGGAAACGATCATCGACGAGCACATCGTCCGGGAATTGATACCGCAACTTAAAGCAGCTGGCGCGGAAGGAATCATTGAGTATCCGCTCAACAAAGTAGTATATTGAGCGCCTGAAAATCGATTATGGGATCATTAAAGAAACGCAGAAAAGCAAAGATTAACAAGCACAAGCGCCGTAAACAGCTTCGCGCAAACCGTCACAAGAAGCGCACCTGGCAGAAGTAGGCTGCGCGCCGTTTACACGCTTGGTGTGGGGCGGGCGAAGTTCGCTATGCGGACTTCGCTCGTCTATCTTTCACCCATGATGGCTCGCTTCAATCCCTGTCTCGCACTCCTGGTTCTTGCCACATGCGCCGGGATGGGCTGTCGTTCCGCCCAGCCTCCATCCAGGACAGCTAAGAAAGCTGTCGGGACGATCGCCACACGCGCGGGCAAGCCACTCCCGGCAAAACCGTCAAAGCTGGAAGCTCTTTCCGAACAGAGCATCCGGGCGCACGCGCATTACGCAGCAGGCCTCGCCTATGATTTGAGCGATCAACCGGAGCTTGCGCTCGAAGAGTTCCTGCAGTCCGCTCTCTCTGATCCGGCTCACGAGCGGGTCGTGCTGGAGACTGCCAGCCGTTTTCTCCGGGCGAAGAAGCCGGACAAGGCCATCGAGGTTCTAAACAAAGCCGCGGCGCAACCCAAAGCCTCCGGTACCATTTATGCATGGCTCGGCCTCGCCTACGCTCAGGCTGAAAAGAAGGACGCAGCCATCAAGGCAAATAAAATCGCGATCAAAAAGCTGCCGCAATCCCTCGCCGCCTACCAGAATCTCGCCCAGCTTTACCTCCAAAACAAACGCACCAACGACGCGTTTCGGGTGCTCGATAGCGCCGCCAGGCAACCAACCAAGAACGCCGGTTTCCTCCTCGATCTTTCGGAATTGTTCTTCCGGTTTGCCCGCTCCAGTCCTTCGATGAATGAAGCCGCCCGAACACGCTCCAAAGCGATGCTCGAACGCGCCTCGGCCCTGAAGCCGGGAGACCCTCTCGTCCTGCAAAAGCTCGCCGAAGGCTACCTGCTGTATGGAGACCTCAACCGCGCCGAGGAGATTTACGCGCAGCTCCTCAAGGATTTTCCGGACATCCCGATGCTCCGGGCCAAGCTCGCCGAGATCTATGTCCGCAATGGGCGCAAGGAAAAGGCGGCTGAACAACTAGAAGCCATCGCCAAGGAGCAGCCTACCAATCCTCAGACCCATTTCTTCATAGGCTCACTGGCACTCGAAGACAAACAACCCGAGAAGGCGGCGGAAGCATTTGAGCGTGCCATCCTTCTCGCCCCGGATCTTGAGCCAGCTTACTACGAACTCGCTGCCGCGCGCCTGAGTCTCAAAAAGCCCGAGGAAGCGCTGGCGATTCTCGAAAAGGCCAGGATCCGGTTCAAACTGAATTTCGTCCTCGAGTTTTACAGTGGCATGACGCACTCGGCCCTCAAACAGTACGCCGATGCCGTCAAGCACATGGTCTCCGCCGAATTGCTTGCCAAAGCTTCCGAACCTTCGCGACTGAACCACTTCTTTTACTTCCAGCTCGGGGCGGTTTACGAGAAATACGGCGACTACGCGGAATCCGAAAAACACTTTCGCAAATGCCTCGAACTCTCGCCAAAGTTTCCGGAGGCCCTGAATTACCTCGGCTACATGTGGGTGGACAAAGGCGTAAAGCTTGACGAAGCCAAGGGGCTTATCGAAAAGGCCGTTGAACTTGAGCCCAAGAACGCCGCCTATCTCGACAGCCTTGCATGGGCCTTCTTCAAATTGAACCAGCCGAAGGAGGCGCTTGTCTGGATGCTCAAGGCCATCGAAAACACTGAGGAACCCGACGCCACGCTCTACGATCACCTTGGGGACATCTACGCGGCGTTGCAACGGACCGAGGATGCGCGTGATGCCTGGCGCAAGTCCCTCAAGATCGAGGCCGACGACAAGATCAAAGCCAAGCTCGACAGTCTCGCGCCGAAGTCCGGCAGTTCCGCGCGGTGAACATGGCCCATCACTTCAACAAGCATTACACCCTCGAAGAGGCGCGGGCGCTCCTGCCCCAGATCCGCGAATGGCTGGCCAGCATTTCCGTCCTGCGCGTTCGTATCGAACAATACGACAAGGCTGGCGAGGGACACCTCGCTTCTGGTTGTGATGCCGGCGGCGATGACGTCAACCGCTGGATCACGGCGGTAGCCGAGCTCAAACAAGTACTCACAGAATTTCAGTCCCGCGAAATCCAGATCAAAGATATGGAGCGCGGCTTGATTGATTTCCCCGCCATCATCGCAGGCAAGGAAGTCTTCCTGTGCTGGGAGAAAGCCGAGGACGACATCGAGTACTGGCATGACCTCGACTCCGGCTACACCGGACGCGAAGCGCTCTGAAATCTCGATTCGTGATGGTGCTGATCCTGTGGGTGGAAGCGCCCGCGAATCACACGGGTCGAGAAGAGAAATCAGGATTATTTTTTATCAACTGGCCCGTCACCGTTCAGAGGCTTGTATTCGGTCTTGCCCGTTGCCGCCGGAACTCTTTGATTCGTGCCGATCGGCGGTTCGCAGGAGCGTCAACTGCGCGGACCCTTAGCCGTAACGGTTCAATAGGAGCGCGGAATTTATTCCGCAGCCGCGTGGAAGGCCCAACTGGGCTGGAGATTTCCACGTGCGGCGACCTTGCTCTTCGCGGTGGTCACTTTCCAGCGGCCTGGTTTTCGACTGCCTTACATGTCGTCAAGACCACAGTCCTTGGGGGGTCTTTTGCCCGCGCGGAATGAATTCCGCGCTCCTACTGCATGGATTCGGCTGAGTCAGCACATTACCTGAACCTCACGGCTTTTTGTTTCACAACCTGAAGTTGCGTTGTTTGAGCCAAGTAAGTCCCAGCTCTAAATGGTCGGCGACGTTTTCGAAAATGACCGGCAGGGGTTCTTTGACCGTCCGTCGCAGCAGCGCTTGAAGTCCGGTTCGGATGAGGG
>SIBF01000152.1 GCA_009695275.1 Pedosphaera sp.
ATTAACCACCGCCGCCCATGACCAAACGCTCCAGCATTTATGTGAAGAACTGACCGCCACCGAAACAATTTTCCCAGGCACCGAACTGCGCCTGATCTTTGAAATAGTGGGCTCAATCCAATTCCACCCAAGTCCGGGGGTGTGAGTCTTTGATTTTCAGGCCAATCGCGCGGCACATTGCAATTGCCATGGTTCTGCTTGTAATCCGCTAGTTCGTTGAACGCTCCGTCCCAAACCTCGTCAGTAAGGCTCCATCGAACCCCAGCCTCATCAAGCAGTTGGAAATGCTCCGCGCTAAGAATTCCGCTTTGCTGGGCTGCGCGCTGAGTCCTTACCCAGTTGCCGAGCTGAGTGTTTTCAGGACAAGGACAAGGGACCTTGCAATCGCCATGTCGCTGTTTGTAATCCAATAGCGATTGAAACATGGTTTCCCAGTAATCGTCATCTGGATGCCAAATGAATCCCATGCGCTCGAGTAACTCAAACTCGCGTTCGCTCAACAGCCCGGTTTTTCTGCGTTGACGTTGGCGACGGACCCACATGCCCAGTTGTGGTTCTTGGAGAGAAAAGACAGGGACCCTGCAATGCCCGAATCGAGTTTTGAAAGCCTTTAATTGCCCGTAACGCTCATCCCAGGTGTTTCCAAGCGCATTAGCGCACACGGAGGTGATTGATGATCGCAGAACTTCAAGTGAGAGAGTCGGGCCAGTGATTTCCACTATTTGGCGGAACTTTGAGTCGTCGAAACCATTTGTTTCGCCCCGCTCTTCGCAGATCTTTCGAATTGTTTCTGACAAGACAGCATCCTGTTCCTGCATCGCAAGAAGGACATTCCAGACCTCTTCAAAGTTGGCACGAGTGACGGCGGCTTCGATTCTTTCGCCAACTGCTAATTCGACATACAGCGGGACCAGCACATAGCCGGTGGCTTTTCCCGGCGAACGGCGCATCGCGCGTCCGGTGGCTTGCACGATGTCCACGCGGCTGCGCTTTGGCGACAGGAACGCGACCATGTCCACGGCGGGAACGTCCACGCCTTCGGTCAGGCAGCGGGCGTTGGACATGACGGCGCGTGCTGCCGCCCGGAAGTCGCGCATCTCTCGTTCACGGCGTGAGGTCAGCATGGTCCCATTGAGGTGGAAGGTCTGAAAGTTTGGAGTTCCCCCTTCAGGCGGTCCGGGCCGGCTAAAGCCGGGACTCCGAACATCTGCAAGATGCGTTCCGATTCCTTCGGAGCCACCGGCGACGAAGGACGCGGCGGACTTCACGGTGCTGTGGAAGGTGAAAATTTTCTTCACACCGTATTTCTCGATGGCATCGCGCAACGCAATCTGATTGGCGACTTGTCGGGCGCGCACGGCGTCGCCATTCACCATCACCTCGCCACGACTCAAAAGATCATTCGTCACCATTTCGGACGTGATGACGGAGATGATGACCTTGTAGCCGCATATAATGCCGCGCCGCGCCGCCTCCGCGAACGTCAGACTGAATGCCTGCGGGCCATAGACCTCCGGGCGATCCATCGAGAAGACGAGTTGTGTGTCGCCTTCCTTGTCCTTGCGGAGCGGATTGTAATGGCGCGGCGTGGCGGTGAGGAACAGGCGCTTGCGGATGGGCAGGTTGGAATCCTCCAGCGCGAAGGCGTAGTTGCGCCCTTCGCGGCCAGCGGTCTTGTGTGCCTCGTCGAACACGGCCAGGTCAAATGCCTCACCCGGCTTCAAAGCCGCGCCAACCACTTGTGCCGACTGGTAGGTGGAGAAGACAACTTTTGCTCCGGCGAACGGTGCGTCGAGAAATTCGCGGACGTTCCGGCTGTCAATCTTGACTTCAAAGTCGAGGTCAGACTGTTTCGTATCAATCGCATCAAGTCCTTCCTTAACCGTCGGGTCGGAACAGACACAGAGATACGCAAGGCTGGGCAGGCTCGTTTCACGCAGCCACTCATGTAGGATTTGCCGCAGCAGGGCGAGCGATGGCACGAGGACAAGAATCTTGGCGGCGGTGGCGGCGCCGGAACTCGCCGGCGAGGACACTCGTGCCACGTGCTCGGCGATCCAGAGCGCGACGAGTGTCTTGCCCGTGCCGCATGCCATGATGGCGGAAACGCGGTCGTGCTTTTCCAGCGCGGGCAGCAGTGCGTCCAGCGCCTCGGCCTGGTGCGGCTGCGGTTGTTTCCTCGGGGCAGTGAATGCTGCGTCGGCCAGCCAGGCTTCGATGGCCCGAAAATCGTCCGCTTGGAGCCGGTCCAGGTCGGAGCCGCGGATGCAGAAGAAGCCCTGCCGTTCGTTCAGCACCGAGGGCAAGTCATCGCAGTTGGTGAGAAGAACGCGGCTGCGGATTTGCGGGCTGTCCGCCAATCCCATGAACGTGGACAGTTCACGCCAGGTCAGCGCGGGCCGGTTTGTGCGGAACTTGATCTGATAGGCGCTGTAGTGTCCGAGCAGCGTCTGAAACACGCCGTCCACACCGTAGTCTTGAGCCGCGAGACCGAGTGTTTGAAGGATTCGAGTCGGAACAGCACTCAGCGGCCAGATCGTGGCGGCATCATGCTTCCGTTGAGTGGCGAGGTAGGCTTCCGCGAAGACTTCGAAAGCGCTGCCGCGTGACTGCTCATCCGGCAGCGCGGCGATGCGCGCCTCCAGTTCCGAGAAGGCTGTCATGCCAGCAAACAGATTTTGCCGGACGAAGGAAGGCGCTTTCGGATGCCGGGCCTTTGCCATGGAGATATTGTATCGGTTCAGGCGTTGGCTTGAAGCTTTCTTTCGCCCTTACCCGTAACGATTGAGTCGGAGCGCGGAATTCATTCCACTTCGACGCCCGAACGCCCTGTAAACCGCGGATTTGGTGGAGCGACATCCAATCGAGAACCTGTTCACTGAACGGTGGCGACCGTCAGGAGTACCGCACCGGAGTGAAGGTCTGTGCCCCTGTTGGTCATTCCACGCGGAGGCGGAATAAATTCCGCGCTGCTATAGCATGGATACGGATAAGAATGTTTCGCAATGACTGATGAGTCGGGGCAGTGACCGGATGAACCAACCGGGCCGGAACTTGCATTTCCAACATTGTCTCTTGCTCTCATCCGACTATTCTGCCGCCATGAAAGTCACGAAACTTCTGCACACGCGCTATCGTTTGAACGATCTTGATGCTTCGGTCCGGTTCTACAGGGAAGTGCTCGGCCTGGAAGAGATCCGGCGGAACAAGTCTCCGCGAGGCTCCGAACTGGTGTTCCTCAAGGCTCCCGAAAGCGATGAGCAAATCGAACTCTGCCATTTTCCCAACAGCGGCCCCGTCCAGGTCCAACCGGACCTGACGCACCTGGCCTTCGAAGTGGACAGCCTCGAAGAATTCGGCAAGCACCTCACGAAGCTCGGCCACAAGTATTCCGACGGCCCCACGTACAAGGAGAATGGAGGCGGGTTCGCCTTCATCGACGCTCCTGAAGGCTACGAAATCGAACTCATTCAATGCCCACGAGAACTTGGGAAGGCATCAAGCTACTGAACGCTCCGGTGTATCATCGCGGAGAGCAAGAAAGGCGGCGGTCAGGTTCTCTGCCGGGGAATCACTTGATCTGTCCGCCGGATTCTTGTTCCTTCGTCTCCATCGAGAATTTCCCGCGGGTATGGGTTTTATTCGCAGCCCGGCAATCAGATTGAAACCCCTTCGAGACCGCCATGCGCAATTATGATCTCGTCATGACGCACAAGCTGGATGCGGATGATTTCTTCATCCACTGCGTCCAGCGCCATTGCGCGGAGCGAGGGTTGAATTTTTTCCTGATCGAACCTTTGTGGGCGGAGCAGTTCCTGCTGAAGCTCCGAAGTCGGGATGTGCGCGCCCGCGCCCTTTTGAATCTCCACAGCGAACATCACCAGCCCGAGGATGTGTTCCACCAGATCGTCAACCTCGCCTTCGAGCAGGGAACTCAAGTGATCGATCCGCCTGATGTGGCGCGAGCCGCGTTCGACAAGGCGCGGCTTCATCCACGTTTGATCCAAGCCGGGCTTCAGCTTCCCCACACCTTGATTGTCGAACGGGAGCGCATTGAAAGCTTTGAATTTTCAGCAACCGAACTTGAACACCTCGGCTCGCCATTCGTCGTCAAGCCGGCGATGGGTTATGGCAAACATGGAGTGATTTTGAATGCCACCGGTCCGGCCGATCTTCGCCGTTGCGCCAGTGAGTGGTCCGACACTCACTACCTTGTTCAGAGATTGATTACTCCGCGGACACTCGGGAACGATCCCGCTTACTTTCGCGTCTTCCACGCCTTTGGTTCGATCTGGACCTGTTGGTGGAACTATTTCACGGACTGCTATCGCATCGTCACCGAATCGGAAATGGAATCCTTCCACCTCGCGCCCCTCCATCAAATCTCCTCACGTCTCGCTGAAATCTCCGGGATGCGCTTCTTTTCCACTGAAGTGGCGATCACCGATGCCGGTGATTACATCCTCATCGATTACGTGAATGACCAGTGCCATATGCTCGCCCAGAGCGCGAACCCGAGAATAGGTGTTCCCAACGCCGTAGTGGCCGCCATTGCTGAAAGGCTCGTCGCAGGAGCACAGGGTTTGATCCAGAACGCTGCGAGCCGGACATAGCTCTCTTCAGGCGCTTCTCAACTTGAGCCTGTTGCGGCAACCAGAGGGCCTTCCATTCCCATCGGGCATGGAGCCGTTTGGCACCAGCAAAGACAATTTCAGGTACTGCTCAGGCCCGCCCCGGCTTGAGACCAGCCGTCGCAAGCCCGCCACCAACGGCTGCCTTGCCTCCAAAACGGAAACTCCGCCAGCGTTCCTCGGGCACCAGCGCCAGCGCGATCAATGCCACCTGACTGACATTAAATATCATCAGCCACGTGAACGCTTTGTCCATGAAACCATAAGCGTGCAGCCCAACTCCGAGCATGTTCACTCCAAACCACGAAAAGGCCGTCACGATATTTCCGAAGAGTGCCAGCGCCATGAGCCCCCGATCCTTGACCAGCCCACCCCATCGCGCATGAAGAATGACCGCGCACCAGATTACGATGAGCAATGCGCCGTTCTCCTTCGGATCCCAACCCCAAAAGCGTCCCCAGGATTGATCGGCCCAGATTCCTCCAAGAACGGTCCCGACAAAGCTGAAAAGCGTGGCGAAACAGATGATTCCATAAACGATCCGGGCCAGCGCTTTTCGAATGTCACCCGTCAGCAATGGCGTGAAAAAGCCGAGCAGAACAAACGCGACCGCAACCAGCCCCGCCGCGAACATCGCCGAATATCCCAGCGTGATCACCACGACGTGCGTCGCTAGCCAGATGTTCGTGTCTAGCACGGCCCGCAACATTTCCATTGTGTCACCGCTCAAGGACAGATGATGAGCAATGATCTGCGTGACGAAGCCGCCGGTGCCGGCCATGACGATTCCCACTCCCACCCGGAAGACCCGCTCAAAAATCATTCCAAGAATCACGATTCCCCAGCCCACGAAGATCGCCGACGAGTAGAGGTTCGTAACAGGAGGGCGTCCTTCCAGGGCCATGCGAGTGACCAGTCCGACAGTGTGCAGCAGCAGCCCAAGTCCGAGAAGGTAAAAACCCGCCTTGCGGATCGTTTCGGAGAGGTTCACCCAGAACAAACAGCCGCAGATCAATGCGGCGACGTAAATGACGGTGGTCTTGTAGAATGGTTCGTAATGATTGAACGAGAATTCCCGTCGTCCTTTGCTGATTTCAGTAGTCAGCCCACGGCCTTCAAGCCATTGCTTGTACTCGGCAATCGTTCGATTGAAATCGGCGGGGCTTTTGTGGTTAAGCGCCGTTCCCATTGCCGCGTAATAACTGACGGCCGGATGCACTTGCGGCGATCGTGTGAGGCTCGCGCCTACGCTCACCCAGTCATCGCGCGATTTCGACGAGTCCAAGGGCGGAACCATGAGCGGGTAGGCAACTTCCGCGAGCCACTCGAAATGTTTCAGCATGCCGGAAAGCTTTTGAAGATCGCCTTGATTCGCTCCATCGCGCTTCAAGTCTTCCGCGTTGGCGCCGTTCTTCTCGATCGCTGCGGAAGCCGAAGCGGTGATCCTTTGAAAGTCGGCCAGCAGTGCCGCGAAATCGTGTGTGCCTTCAGGCATCATGCTATTCTTGAGCCGATTGTAGAGATACAGGCTCTCAAACAGATGGATGAGATCCTTCTGGAACGGTGTGCGTAACTGCGGGTCCGATTTTTTCTCGCGTTCATTCTGCAGAATGGGCCGCGCCTGTTCCTCGATCTTGCGGAGCGTCTCTTTGTTCGCCGCAATCTCGTTGAAGGAAAAGTATTCGAGACCATCGGCGGTTCCGCCCAGCATGCTTTGAAGGTCCGGATGCTGGACGCGGAAGGTTTTGTATTTGTCCGCCTCGTCGGGCCGCATCATCACTTCCATGAGCCACTCCGTCGGATTCAGCTTCGGAGCCCGCTGCCCATTGGCGTCGGCACCTTCACTCTGACCGACGGTTCTCTTGCCTCTCATGCTGAGAAGCGTGTTCATCCCTACAGAATCCAGCGGCTGCACACGTCCGTTCAGGAGCACTGGCAGGCGGCCAAACTCAGCAGAGTTAAAATCATTCTTTTCGGGCGCTGGTCGCAATCCGGCTAGGAGCCAGGCGGCGAACACGCCGACAACAATCATTGGGAACCATTTCTTCATGTCGTTTTCCTTTGCGCGGCGCGATGCATCGCTGGTGCCGCATGAGCGGATTCATCCACAGTTTCGAGCCCCTTCCGAACGTTGGCTTTTTTGGACTGGGGTGCCTGCTTTGAAACAGTCCCACCGCCTGACGATTTCCGGGCGAAGCCGACCAGGTGAATCATGAATTGAATAATCAGCCCGAGCGCAACGACGATGCACGAAATGTAAGGCGTCAGCCAGACCGGGTTGCGCACCACTTGAAGGATTGAAACCGTGTCCCCCGGTTCGAAGCTCCCTTGATAATAGGTCTCGCCGCCGTAACGCAAAGGCTTGTTCATGTAGATCAACACTTCACGCTCTTCCTGCACTGGTCCCGTGCTGGGATTACGGACCTTGACCAGGCTGGAAAAATTCTTGGGAATGTCCGTGCCCTTGTAGCGATCATGATTGAAGTCGCCAAGACTGATGCTGTAGGGCTTGTAATGACGAGTCGGGCGCATGGCCAGTTGAAAGGTCCGCCCGGCCACACTGAACTCCTGCGGCTTGTCCATCAGGTTTCCCAGCATCGTTCCGAACTGGCGTTGGATCATTCTCGCTGCACCCGGGATCGAGAGCCAGTTGGACACCATCCACGTGCTATCAACGCCTTTGTCCGTGACAATTTCGATCTGTGCCGCAGGGAAATTCGCCTCGTCCATTTTTGCAGTCTTGGAGAGAGGCGCAAACGTCAGCCGCGTTCCAACCCCATGCGTTCCTCGCAGCGCATTGGGGTCCGCGACGGGTGCCACGAGTTTGGGGTCGGAGTTCGGAAAGTATTCCTTCACGCGAATTGTGAAGGGCAACTTCTCGTGCCGGATTTCTCCCTTGTGGGCGAGTCGCGCCACCGGAATGGCGATCACCTCGTCATTGTCCCCAGTGTTTACACTGACGACGGTGAGCTCGGCATCCCGAGAGCTTTCACTGTAGTTCTTCGATTCCCCTTCCTCCAGGCGCATGGCCGTCTCCACCTGGAAAAGTTCCGTCAGGAACTGACCGACCAAAAGCAGGATCAATCCGGCATGGGTAAGGAAGATACCAGTCTTCTTCGCCGTGAACTTGAATCGCGCAATGTGGGCTGCGATCAAGTTGACCAGAAGAACCCAGCCGAGCAGATAGCCGCCGGGCCAGACGGGAATTTTCCAGCTCGATCCCGCCGGACCCCACATCACAAACGAGCTCTGGAAATACTGCTTCTGCGCGTCCCATAAACCGAGATGCACCTGCGCAATCGTGCCGGCGAAGACCAGCACCAGCGCGCAACTGAGGCACACCACCGTCAGTTTAAGCGAGGAGATGAGACTGAAAAATAGCTTAAGCATTCGTCGGGAATTTTACAGATTGAACGAACTTGATAAAGCCCGCCTTTTCTTTTGTCACTACCGCATCCGGTCCGGTCAGCTTGAAGAACCAGCTCATTCCTGCGTGCGGCAGGATGACCGCGGTGAGTCGCGTGCCCGTTGCCTCGTTCACCATGTCCACGAACGTTGCCGAAGTTCCGTTGACATCCAATGGGCTCGTGAGCTTCGCGACGTCCGCCTCGGTTGCCGGCCCAAGACCCATCTGGCGACGCCACCGCGTGAGGTTGGCCGTCAATCCGCCGACGTCGCCGGGAAACGCGCTGATCGCGACCTCGGCTTTTCCACCGTCACCGCTGACCGCATACGAAGCCACGACCATCGTCTTGCCGGGCTGGAGTTGCCAGTGAGCAGGCGCATCCCACTTCGGCTGCGGAGGTCCGCCCGCGCCCGCCGGTGTCTGAATCGTGCTGGCATTTGGAGCCGCCATCATGGTGCCCGCACCTTCGACAAAGGAAATCGAGCTGAGAAATTTTCCAAACGCCGCTTTCTGTTCCAACACCGGTGCGTCGGAACCGGACATCTTGAAGAACCAGGTCACTCCCGGTCGTTTCACGATGGCACCCACGATGCGCGCCTTCTGCCCCTGTTTGCTTCCGCTGAATTCGTAGAGCGAACCGACCTCGGCGCCCACTGGCACTTTTTGTCCTCCGGAATCTGCTGTCGATCCTTCCACCTGTGGCAGACCGAGTTCTCCGCGCCACATGTTCAGGCTGCCTGACTCAATATCGGTTGCCCCAACGAACGGGGTCACGGCTATTTCGACCTGTTGTCCATCGCTTGCCTCGGCGGTGAAGCTTGCCGCGCGCATCGAGCCCGCCGCCAGCTCCCGGGACTTCCATCCGGCGGGAAGCTCCGTCCAGTGGATTTCAGGCTTTGAAGCCATCCCGCTGTGTGGCCCCGCCATGCCGCCAGCTTGAGGACGGGCCGCAACGACCTGATTGGTCTCCTTGGGAATGCGATAAACGCTGATGTCTTCGCGGCCGCAACCCAGTGCAAAGAGGACTGCGATTGCTGGGGCGGACGCCTTGCTCAGAAAATTAGAATTCAGTTGTCTCATTTGTTTTCAATCCGTGCGCGTCTTCAGAAGCCGGGCCGGAACACATTCAGTTCAAAATGCACCGGGAAGCTGCCGTTATGGACGTTACCCCAGCACAACATATTTTGCGCATTGCATCTCTTTTTCCGGAGAGTCGCGAGCCGCAAGTGTCGGAAGCTACATTACTGGCCGGGCACCGCAAACTCGAAATCTGGTTCAGTGCATCGCGGCACATCGGTTGAGTCTTTGGCGTTGAATGACATTTCAGTGGACTGCCGGCCAGCGTGGCGGAATCATGGCTGCCATCTTATTATGAAACGCTGGAAAATCGCGGGCATTAACTTTGATCACTTCCACATGGGCGACTTGCTTCGCTACGTCCACGAGCATCCGAGGGCGGAGATCGTCGGGATCAGTGACGAGCAGCCCGCACGGATGGAAGAGGCCGTTCGCAAGCTGGGCATTCATCGCGCAAACGCCTTTGCTGACTACCGGGAGTGTCTCGAAAAGACCAGGCCGGACGTGGTTATCCTTTGCCCGGCCGCCTCGAAACATGGCGAGTGGGTGAAGAAAGTCGCCCCGTACGGGCCGCACATCATGGTCGAAAAGCCATTTGCCGCGTCGCTCAAGGAAGCCGATGCGATGGTGAAGGCGATGCCGAAGGACTCCACACTCATGATCAACTGGCCGCTCCAGTGGGTCGGTTCGCATTGCAAGTCTTACGAGCTGATCTCCAAAGGCATCATCGGCGACGTGCTCAATGTCTGGCATATTGGAGGCAATCGAGGCCCGCTTTTCCACGGCGCCGACAAAGACGAGAAGACTCCGGAGCAGGTTGCCAAAGAAAAGCCGCACTCATGGTTTTACAAGAAAGCTCATGGCGGAGGGTCGTTGCTGGATTATCTCGGATACGGCACGACGCTCGGCACGTGGTACCAGGGCGGACGTCGCCCGATCGAAGTCACCGCCACCGTGGACGAACCCAAGGGGCTTGAAGTGGATGAACACAGCATTGTCGTGGCCCGTTACGCCCACGGGTTGTCGAAGTTCGAGACAAGGTGGGGGACATTCACTGATCCATGGATCATTCAGCCGCAGCCCAAGTGTGGCTTCGTTATTCTTGGCACTGACGGCACGGTGAGCAGCTACGACTACGACGACTATGTCACTGTCCAGACTCGTAATAAGCCCCGACCCCACCAGATCGCCGCACCTGCGATCAGGGCGCCGAATCAAAACCCGGTGCAATATCTCCTGCATTGTCTCGACAAGGGCCTGCCACTTCAGGGCCCGGTAAGTCTGGCAATCAGCCGCATCGGTCAGGAGATCGTGGATGCGGCAGTCAAGAGCGCGAAGCTGAAACGGTCCGTAAGACTGGTGTGAGCCAGGGGCTGCGGCGGCGGGCTGAAGTTCGCGCGAGCGCCAGGAGTCCGATCCCTGTTCTCATCGGATCGATTGGACCCGAAGCAGGCGCTTTAGGAGAAGTCCGGCGTGTTGCGATCCCGACAATCGATTGAGCGAAGATGGAAATCAGAGGAGGCCTTGACCCGGGCTCTCGCTAAATCGACAGGGAACGCGAATACCAGATTACGCCGCGAATTTTTTTGGCGGAGGTTCGTTCAGGCCGAGCCAGTATTCGCCCAAACGGCCTGCTGCGGTGACGAACTCATCGAAATCCACGGGCTTGCGGATGTAGCTGCTGGCTCCGAGACGATAGCCTTGCTCGATGTCCCTCTCCTCGCGGGAAGACGTGAGGATGATGACGCGCGCATCACGAGTTCTCACATCAGCTCTGATCCGTTCAAGCACTTCCAGTCCATTCAAACGCGGGAGATTCAAATCCAGGAGAATGATCGCCGGTGGCTTGCGGCTCGCGGCTCCAGCATCGTCCCCGCTTCCCAATAAATAATTGATGGCTTCCACGCCATCGCGAGCGACCACGACTTCGTTTGGAATGTTGTTCTTCTTGAACGCCCGCTTGGTCAGGGCGACATCGTCAACGTTATCCTCAACGAGGAGTATCGGATCCATATTCATGTTTGACGGGCGGCAATCTGTCACACCCGTGGCGGGTGAGGAAGGAGAAATTGCAAAGAATTTACAATCTTTCGCCGTTGGGCGGTTCACCGCCGTCCCGGTTCTGGCAGGCCGACGATCATGCGGAATTCAGTGTGAAATAGAATATGGCTCCCTTGCCGATGCTGCCTTCAGCCCACACACGGCCTCCATGCCTTTGAATGATTCTCTGCACGGTGGCGAGCCCGATCCCGCTGCCATCGAACTCAGCAGAATCATGCAGGCGCTGGAAGGCGCCGAACAATTTGTCCGAGTATTGCATGTCAAAGCCCGCACCATTGTCTTCAACGAAATATACCTCTTCGCCATCCTTGGTCTGCCTGCCAAAGCGCACCTTGGGATGAGCCACCCGGCCGGTGTACTTCCACGCATTGCTGAGCAGGTTCTCGATCACCACGCCCATGAGTCCAGGATCAACGTTGACATGGAGTTTTGGACCGATCGTCAACTCGACACGCCGGTCGGGAAAGTGAGAGCGGAGATCAGCGGCCACATCCGCCGCGAGTTCGGACAGGTTTACGTTTGAGCGGTTCAACTCTCCGCGGGCGCTGCGCGCCAGACTCAGCAGATCGTCGATGAGCCGGCTCATGCGTTGAGCGCCGGCGCGGACCCGGGAAAGATACTCTTTGGCCGTCTGGTCAAGCACGGCGTCATAATCTTCAACCAACGCCTTGCTGAAGCCGTCGATAGTCCTGAGCGGCGTCCGTAAATCGTGCGAGACGGAGTAACTGAACGACTCCAGCTCGCGATTCACGCGGCTCAATTCGGCGGTGCGCGCCTCGACTCTCTGCTCCAGTTCCTGGTTCAAACGGCGCACCTCATCCTCCGCGTGCTTCCGCCGCGTGATGTCATGAATGCCCACCAGCAATGCCGCCTCGCCATGGTATTCGATGGGATAAGCGGAAATGAGCGCCCATACCGGTTCGCCAGTCGAGGTCTTGAGCTGCACGTCAAAATTATCCACATGCCCCTCTTCCTTCAGCGTCTTCAGGAGCTGCTGCCGATCAGCTTCGTTTGTGTAGAATTGGCTTGCAGGCAACCCGTCAAGCGATGTGGGATCGATCTGCAGGAGGCTGGAAAGCTCCCGGTTGCCCATCCAGAGAGTGCTGTCAGCTCTCCGGGTCAGCAGCAACGCGACTGGCGACGTTTCGAAGAGCTGCCGGAAGCTCTCCTCGCCCTTGCGCCGCGCTGCCTCGGACAACCGAAGATCCGCCACCGTGGCCTTGAAATCCTTGATTGTGCTCTCGAGCTGGTGGGCCATTTCATCGAAGCCGGTCTAGAGGACTCCGATCTCATCATGCACTCTGGATGCTCCAATCCGGACGGAATAATCACCGGCGCCAACCTGACGCACCGCATCTGCCAGATGAGAAACCCGGGCTGTAACCAGCAGGCGCATGATGGCCACCAGGACGACGCTCGTGGCTGCAATGGCACCCAGCGCACCCAGCAAAAACCGCCGCGCCAGGAGGGCCTTCTCTTTCTCGGCTTCGGTGGTTCTCAGTTTGACGAAAACTACAAGCAACGGCGCCTGTCCGGCCGCAGTAATGACGGGACTTAACCTGATCAGAAAGGTGTTGGTGTGATCCGTCGTCCGAATCGTCACGGGAGCATTTCGCGCTTGTTCCAACCACGATTGCCCGACCCCGGGAAGCGTCTTGAAGTCGCTTCCGCTTGGAGTATTCAAGCCGTGGAAGACATTTCCATCCATTCCCACCGCCAACGCCTCGACCACGGCGTCACCTGCCAACTGCCTCATGGTATTCGCTTCGGCAACGGCGGAAGGCTGAAGGGAGCCCTGCGTGATGAGTGCTCCGGGTCGTTCCAGTCCTTCTTCCAGCCGGCGATCCACTTCGGCGGCGAACCGCTTCGTGTAAATCAGCCCGAGGGCGATGAGAACAACTGCCTGGACGAGCACCACAGCCAGGCCCATCCGCACCGCCAAAGGGATTGTTAACCGTCTCGTCATTTTGGAAGATCGAAAAAGAACTGGCATGGATTGGACGGCGCGGGATTTGGGTAAGTCCACGAATCAAACTGCAGCTCCGGGATATTTCGCAGGTTCCGGCTGGCAATCGAATAAAACATCTGCTCCTGACAGAGTCCGATCGCGTAAAATTCGTCCGCCGCTATATCCATCACCTGCCGCATCATTTCGTTCTGCCGGTTCTGATCCGGCTCTCCCATGATTTGCCGGTAGATCCGCATCTGACGCTGAACGTTGGGCGGAGGCGCCTCGGCGTTGGCAGCGCCGGGGTTGACAAACCATGCAGCCCACGGGACACCATAAGGCACCCGAGGCGGTCCAATCCGCTCGAATGTGATCGGGACGTAAAACTCCGGCTCCATCACTGGCGCAATCCCGCCTCCACTCCACCACACCGCCCCGTCATGCTGGTTGGCGTTGAGTCTTGCGTAGAAATCGGGACGTGAAAGTGTTTCGGTTTTCAGTTCGACACCGATGTCGCGCCAGTTCTCTTCCACAATCTTGAGCGCCCCAATCCAGTCGTCTCCAGGTCCGGAGGGCAGTACAAGATTTATCGAAAGTGGTCGGCCATCCGGCAGCAGTCGTTGCCGCTTGTCACCGGCCCGCCTGAGTTCCATCGCATCCAGGGCTTGGACGGCCCGCTCGGGATCGAAGCGGGTATATTGCGATCCCAGCCGGTCATGCCGTATGGGAGATTCATCACGCGGCGCGACCTGCCAGGGCTTTCCCTTTCCACCGAGCACCCGGCGGATGATGAGATCCCGATTGATGGCTTCCGACAACGCGACCCGGAATGCTTTGTTTGTGAACACAGAACGCATGACGGGATCCCGATGTGTCAGGTTCAAACAAATAGCCAGCATGTTTGGCATCGATGGAATCAGACGCATCAACCGGTAGTTGGCGCGATCCGCGTTTTGCTGGAGCGATGCAAACGATGCGTTCCAATCCAGACCCTCGTTTTGGAAATCGATGCGCCCATTCAGGGCCCGTTGCAGAAGCTCCGAATGCTCCATTACCACAGTGGCCTCGACGCTGTCGATGTACGGAAGCTGGTTGCCCTGCGTGTCCACTTTCCAATAGTAGGGATTGCGCACCGCCCGGATCGGCGTGTTGCCCGTTTTGTACGGGGTTGTGAGGATCCATGCATCCAGGGTGGGAGCGTCCGGATTGACCCAGTCAAACGGAGCATAGATTTTCTGAAAGGCGTCCGCCCAGTTGGTCGTTCCCGTCTGCTTCATCAGATCACGAGCGCCGTCCGGGTTGTGCCTGACGTGAAATCGCCGGAAGTAATGCTGCGGGTAGCGTGTGAGCGCACCGGCACGCAGTGAGGTCAGGAATTGAAGGAAAATCGCGTTGGGGCCAACGAAATGAAACTCGACAGTGTCCCGATCGATGGCTGTGCAACGCGCAGTTTTGCCATCCAATACCAGCCATGCTGGCGGGATCGGCGTGAGTTCCGGAACATCCACCACATCATCAAACCACGCCTTGATGTCCTCCGAGGTGAAGGGCGCGCCATCAGACCAGCGTGTTCCAGGCCGCAGTTTGAAAACAAAGACGCTGGAGTTGCTCTTCACCTGCCATGACTGCGCCAGGTTTGGAATCACCTTTGTCCAGGCTGGATCCCATCGGACCAGGTTTTCGTAGGCGAGTGATCGTGTGAGAAGGCTGGTATGATCGTAACCCATCAAGCTGATATGCCATGTGCCGCCGTACTTGCCGATCCGCTCCACTGGAGCCAGCAAAACAGGATTGCGCGGCAGCCGTTGCTCGACTGGCGGCAGACTTCCGTTCATCACCCGTGTTCGAAATTCAGGAGCCTCATGGTAAAGGCCGTCTGCCTTCGCAAGCATCGTGTGCTGGCATACGATGGCGGCGCTCAGTTCGATCGCCATTCGGGTGCTGCAGGTCGAGGTCGGGATACGTAACGCACGAGTTCCGACAATCATCCTAACCCGGATCGATCATAGCCTGGCGGAAAACGGAGAGAGAAAAGTGCAATTGCGCTAGCAGCCTGTCGGACTTACGTACACGTATTAAATCCGACGCTCTACGATTCGATATGACGCGTTTTGATTTTCGGTGAAGGTGTTTTGATGGTCC
>SIBF01000153.1 GCA_009695275.1 Pedosphaera sp.
GAATTGAGTAGTTCGGTATTCACGAACCGTTTCAATTATACACAGTACGTAAAAGTACAAGCGCCAAATTGTCTCATCGCTGGTCTTCTCCCACAACTCACGCGCAGGAAATCATCTGCAAGTGACCGACAGAATTAATCGCACCCCCAGATCAATACCGGAATAAACCTCGTGGTAATTGACCTTGGCGTAGGTGGTCACGTTCGTGCGCCACTTCGATGGATCGCTCCCTCTGAAATAGTTCACCTTGCCGGACAGTTCATCGAGGCCGCTCACCGTCGGGTGCGGGTTGCTGTTTCGGAAAGATATTCGCACGGTTGCGGTTTCGGGACCGGCGGCTGTTTGAAAACTCTGGTTTGGAGTTCCGCCTACAGGCGGTCCGGCACCCCAACCGCCTGAAGGCAGGACTCCAAACACTGGATTCAACTCCGTCCTGCGATTTTCCATCCAGGCGCTAAATTCCGAACCAGTTCCGTCAGGCGCTCCGCGCCTCCGTGGTGAACTCAACCCGAAATCCGAAGTGGAATGGGGAGCACGCCCGCCTCGGGCGTAGTTTTCCGCGCTTTCGCGGAAAACTTTCGGCGACCGAAGAAACTCCGGCACACCTACAGCGTACCATGCTCCCGGAAGCGGGACGCGAGGCGCGTCCCGCGACACCCGTGGGCGGGTGTGCTCCCCAGCTTCGGAGCTCGGGCTCAACTTAAGCACGGCTTCCGTCGGGGTCAGAAAGAGCGAGTAACCCTGGCCACGCGCGAGGAATTGCACGGAAGGATCAGTCTGGCCGCGATTGGCCTCAAAGTGCAGCGGCATTCGGAGCAAGCTGACAGCGGGTGTGCCTCGCGAATCGGCCAGCGGCGCCTTGGATGTTTCGATGGGCGCTGAGTTGGTGGCCGAGGCTCCGCTTAAGTCTCCTCGTGTGTGGGTGGAAACGATTTCGAGCGCTGAGGCGTGATCGCCTGCGAGTGCCACGGTGGTGATCGCAACGAAGAGACGAGGATAGCTTGCCCAAGGGAGACAGATGAAGCGATGCATAAAAATTGAGCAGGAGAATAGTGGGTTTACGTGCCGTGGCTATCCCCTATTTCATGAGGCATGGGGAGGGGCGCATCCGCATACTGCCCCCGATTGCAAACGGGCCGGGGCGCGGCGGACGCGCCGGTGGATTGAGCGCTGCGTCACGGCACCGCCAGATGATGGGATCGCGCCCGGATGTAGCTCACATCCTGACGTTCGCTCGTCACCGGATGAGGGTTCGAAGTTAATGTCGTGGTCGTGTTTCGAAGCACCGGCTTCTTCCACCTGTGCGACTCGGAATGACCGTCGGCGAAGGAGAGCACCCCGGAATTCTTGTCATGGAGAGCGCCCGGAGCGGTGAAGTAACTCTGCGTATTGGAGATGGGAATTTCAAAGGGCGTGTAGCAAATGCTCAACGGCTCGACATCGATAAACACAAATAGGTCCGCCGGTTTGATGAACTGTGAGGTGCGTTTGTAAAAAGTCACTGGCGCAACAGGCGCAAACTGCTCCGCGCCGCCGTTCAGATAATCGTTCATTGAATAGCTGCGTAATTTGGGAACGCGCCGCCCCCCGACTCTATAAACGGTTCGTTCCGCCGGGCACTTGTAAACTTCATGCGTCCTCAAATACGGCGCAAAAACCGCCCTTTTTAGATCAACAAAAGCGTTGGTATCCGTGAAGCCTGGAGTGGCTCCATGCACCGTGCTTTCCACCCAGTTCAATCCGCGCCCCGGTGGAGGAGCGCCGCGTACGTTCGATGGAAGTCCGCCATTGTTATCATCCTGATAAAGCGTGTAGGTGAGAGCCAGTTGCTTGTGATTGCTGACGCACCGGATCTTCCACGCCTGAGCCTTGGCCTTGCCCAGCGCAGGCAACAGCATGGCGGCAAGTATGGCGATGATTGCAATGACAACCAGCAGCTCAATCAGTGTGAAGCCACGATGGGTGTTTGGGGTCATACTCCAGACGATGCTGGCCGTTTGGCCGGGATCAGCAAGTCCCAAGAAAGACAGCGAAACGATCGCGAGTCCCACGCTGTAAGCCCACACCAGCATCCAAAATCTCCTTTGCAGCCGCTCCAAAGAATCAGCGTGCAAATCTTGTTCGAAGTGCCGTAACGTCTGCCTATTCCTTGGAAACCAATGTTTCCCGATATGAACCGCGTCGTTGCTTCCATCATCCTGATCGTGTTCGGGCTTGGTGCTGCGTGGCCAGGTTTCTCAGCTCCGGCGGTGAACGTGTCCGTGGCTTTGTCCACCAACCGTCTGTTCGCCGGAGAAACCGCCATGCTTCAGGTGAGCGCCCAAGTGGCCCCGGAGTATCAAAGCGTCTCGGACCAGCTCTTTTCCTGGAACATCGATTTGATGAACACCTCGGGGGCGGTTGCCGGGATTCAAATGGCCGGCTTGCAAAAGCCTGGCTCGGATCATGACGTCTTGACCTCCGGCAACGGCACGGCAGAGGAATCGAACCTCCGTGGAATCTTCGACACATTTCTGCAAACTCCTGGCGCAGGTAAGGATCGTCCCATCCTGTTGCTCTCGGTTCCGGTGGTGGGGAAGAATCCGGGGCGCGCGCTCCTCTATGTGCAAGCGGGCAGTGCTGCCGCCGGACTCATGGAGGATTTCCTGGTCGCGACTTTGGATGACGGAGCGTCGCTCGGCGGTGGTGATTACTCGCTGGCTCGCGTCGAGCTGGAAGTGGTGGCGCCGGTGCCACCCGTGACGGATGTTCGCAGCACACTCTCGTTCCTCACTTCCCAAGATCGGAGTCATCTTGCGTTGCGCTATCCCACCATGGCAGGCAAAAGATATTTTGTGGAATTTGCGGAGCAATTAGACCCGCCCGTGGTCTGGCTGCCGGCGCTCGATGCGCCGGATAATTCCGGAGCCGTCTTGATTACCAACGTCGGCGGCCAGCGCTATTACAGAATTCAGATTCGAGATTGAGAGATGAACGCCATGTCACGTGTCCCAAACAAAGGCTTCCAGCACTCGGACGAGAAACTTCACGGTGATACTCCCGTGAATTTTCACTCTCAGTTTTGCCTCGAAAATTTGGAGCCTCGGCTCTTCCTCTCGGGCAGCGAGCTGATCGGCTTGGCACCGCCCGGGCCACTTGCGGGAGAACCATTCATCGGTTCGCCAGCGGTGGAGGTTCCCCTGGAGTCAATGCCTTCGGAGAAATTCTCGGATTGGTTGCTCGCAGTTCCTCACGAAGATATCGCGAATCCCAAAAGCTCCGATGTTCTGCCCGTGTCGAACGAGAACGGGCGCCTTGAAGCAGCAACTTCTGTGGTCGAACTAAGCCCGATAGGCGTCGTGGCTTCGCCGTCCTCCGCGGATTCCTCTCTCGAGCCCCAAGTGTCGGTCGTGGCCGGTGCGCTGGCGGCGAATGGCGGGGAGTTGACGCACCGTCATGATGAAATCGCTGCAACGGTTTCCGCAATGGAGGACGCGGTTCCAGCCAACGACGCCAGTGTTCTCGCGAATGAAGCAATCTGGTTTGACCTATTCGGAGAGGTGAGCGACGGAACAGCCGCTCTCGACGCAGTCTCGGACCCAGGCCAGGACAACTCGGCTGTGTCCTTGGCCAACGATGAATCTGAACCTGCTGTTGCGCCTGCCACAAATACAAGCCTCGCCGCTCCGCCTGCCCTCGCCACGATCACTGCGGTGCCCTTCTATCAACTCGACCTGATCGCTCAGACTGGACAGTCAAACCTGGTGACTCTTGGCGAATATCCTTCGTTGAATGAACTCGGCACGGTGGCGTTCGTCGGCCGCTATGCGGATGGCAGCGGTGTCTTCATTGGGAGCGGGGCGGGAGCTGCACCCACGAACGTCAATCCGACCTTCAGTCACACGCCAGGACGCTTCTTTTCTCCCGCCGTGGATATAAATGATGACAACCGTGTCCTGTCCATCGATCAGTTTCCCAGTGATCCGTCCACGTTGGAGTCACGCCTGCGCTTGTGGCGAAATGACCCGAACGATCCATTTCTGACGATAGTTTCCGAAGGGGCAACCGATCCTCCTGAAAACGGTCCCTTAACGAGCATAACGACATTCGTATCGTTGAACGTCCTCGGTGATGCCGCCTTTGTTGGTGTTTCTGCGGACGGCGTCACTTCTCTCGAACTGCACGTGACAGGCACGCAAAGGAATCAAGCGGTGCGCCTGGATCAGTTTGCCGACTTGCCGGACTTGCGTCCCGCTATCAGCGACAATCGAGCCGTCGTGGTTCGGGCGGGTGACTTGCCGACCAGCCCGATCAAACTGTATCGCGGGCGAGACCCGCCGGTGACCATTGCCGACGCGACGATGTTTTTCGAGTTAGGCCGTAGTCCCGGCATCAGCCCGGACGGAACGATTGTTGTCTTCTACGGAAACCTGCGTCCTGAAGCCGCGATAAGTCTTACGACCGCCAATGGAGAGGTCGTTCCGTTCCCGTTAACCCCGGGGCCGGGCGTTTTTGCCAGTGTCGAGGCGAATGGCAAACGGTTCCTTGTCCGTATTGGGGGCGTCGCGCACAACGGATACGTCGAGCCGGGCGAGCGTCAGCCCGTCGGAACCGGCGACGATGTGGGACCCGATTTCAACTTTGATCTCGTGCCCGAGTGGGAGATCGGGGCATTTGACGCAGATGCTCGAATCTCCGTTGCCGACGGCTCTGTCTCCCCGGCTCCAAGTCCTCCTGATGGCACGGGCGGCAGATCCATCCAGGTCGCCTTCCTGGCGAAGGACGTGCGCGGCACACCTGCCGAAGCTATCTTCAACACTCGTGTTAATCTCATTGGGAACGCCGGGCAATTATCAGGAATCGGCGTGGAAGCTTACCGCGTCGTGGCCAAGGTTGGTCAGAACCTCAAAAGCTTTGGGACAGTCACTGACCTGAACATCTACGATGCCGTCAACGAGTCAGGCCAGATCGCGTTTTGGGCCGCGCGAGATGGCGGACAAGCGATTGTCCGCGCCAGCCCAACCAGGCAGATGCTGATGGGCGACAAGGAGGTCACGAAAGGATTCGTGGAATTTGCCCAAAAAGTGAACGCACGTTCGCGCTTCGCACCCGATTCCCCTTTGGTGCAGTACGTCATTGCCGGGATTCCGTCGGGCTCGCGAAATACTTTCAATCAAGTGGTCGTGCATGCGACGGTGGGAAATGATCCCATCTCGCTGAAGGCGCTGGCACTCCCGGATCGGTCGGGGATTTCGATCCACTATCTGGTCACACGCGAAGGCCGCGTCATCCAAGTCGTGCCCGAGAACAAGGTCGCCGGTCATGCCGCACCCATCAATCGAACGGCGATTGGGATCGAACTGGTGGACGACTGTGTCATCTCTGGTAACGACTGCGCTCCCATGACGGGCCATCGCGACAACCCCGAGTGGTTCACTCCAATTCAGCAGCAGATGACGGCGCTCTTGATTCGCGACATTGCTCTGCGCCGTGGGATCCCGCTCGTCCACCCTGAACCGTTGCCTTACGACATTTCACCTGCGTTGAACGGTGATCGCCTGCTGACGGTTCCCTTCAACAATTTTGGCAACCCGGATTTCCTTGAAGGGAATGCGAACCCCATCGCCGCTCGCGATGCGTTTGCAGCCGATGTCGACACGGCCCTCGCCATCCCGATCACGACGATTCTTGCCAATGATCGCGACGGTGACTCTCCCACGCGGGACAATGACGGACAGATCAAGAACGAGTCGTTCAAGATTGTTCCCCAGAATATGGACTATGAGAAAGGGTCGTTGAAAGGACCGTTCCATGGAAAAGTTGAGATCAAGGACAATCAAGTCATCTACACACCTGACGCGGGCTTCGCCGGGGCGGATATCTTCACCTACACGGTCACAGACACGGAAGGCGCGGCCGTTTTGAACGAGGGTGTGGTCGCCATTGCCGTCGGGCGGGCACTGGTCACGAGCTATTCGGTCACCGCCGGCGGTTCCGGTTACACTTCGGCTCCCGCGGTCACGATTACTGGCGGTGGTGGCTCCGGGGCGGCAGCCGAAGCCGTCATTGAAAATGGAACCGTGAAGGAGTTGAGGGCGATTTCCGTCGGTAGCGGATACACGTCTGATCCGACGGTAACGATTTCGGGCGGCGGGACAGAAGCAAGGGCAGTCGGACAACGCACTGCCGCGACTTCCATTGGCTCCGTCAAAGCACTCCAACTCGTCACGGGCGGTTCCGGCTACACCCCGGCTCTCACTGTGACCATCGTGGGCGGTGGCGGGGCGGGAGCGAAGGCGCAAGCGACAATCAAGAACGGTGTTGTCACAAAAGTCACCCTCACGAAGACCGGCAACGGTAATTCTGAGACCGGCTACGGCTATGCGACTGATCCACAGGTGGTCTTTGTCGGGGGTGGCGGTTCTGGAGCGGCAGCGCTCGCCACACGATCAACCACGCCGATTACCACTCAAGACGCTCCTGCTCCAAAAGACTTCCGCGTGCGCGACGGCTTCGATACCCGAGTGCGCGGGATTATTTCGCACGGCCAGGTGATCAATCGGACCCTCGGCAAAGATGACGCACGGATCCTGCCCTGGAAGGATGGGCTGTTCATCGCTCACACTAACCAGCATCTGCTTCTGAGCATCGATGGGACGGTAAATATTTCTGTAGTTGACCCGGCGGGCCGGAGAGTCGCGAGTCAGTTCGGGTCTGGATCGACACTCCGGGAAATCCCGGACGCGGTGTGGACAGGGGCGGGCAGCGCACACCAGGTTCTTGAGCTGCCGCACACGGATGGCAGTTATACGATTGAGATCACCGCCGCGCAGGCCAATACCACATTCACAGCGAACGTCTTCGTTTCAGGCGCTGGCGGCGCGTTCGCGCGGACCCGCCTCACCAACATTCTTTCGCTTGGCGCAAAAGCATCATACACGTTGACGTACCGCTGGGCTGACGCCGGACGTGTGAACATCCGCGGCCAACAAAACCTTCCGCCGGCTGCCTTCGATGACACTGCGGTCACCGGCTACACGACTTCGGCGCGTATTCGACCGTTGATCAATGATAATGACCCGGATGGTTCCCCGAATCCGGCCACACTCATTATTGTTCGGGCGCCGGAAAAGGGCGGCACCGCCACAGTGGATCCCTTGTCGGGCATTGTGACGTACACGCCGCCGAAGTTGGCTGCGGGTAAGAAGTTCGCTAATTACGCGGATTCTTTCACCTACACGGTCCAGGACGGCCAAGGAGCCATTTCGAACGAGGCAACCGTCAGGATCGGTGTCCATAGTGCCACACCGATAACGGCGCAACAGCAGAACGCGATTCTGGGAGGTCTTCAAACGCTGGCGACCGCGGTCGCCGCGCTGTAAACCGGTTCAGGCGGCAGTTCGCTCCAGAGGCACACCACGACAAGCCATATAGGCGTGGCATCGGTTCCATCCAAGGCTGCAGCAGCCTCGAACCCGTTGGCGCAGCTTGTGCCCTTTCTGAACCGGCCGCTCGGTGTGGAATTCCAATTCTCCGCCACGCTCGAGAGCGAATTGCTCAGAGCAGTGCGAACCTACTTCGACACGGATGAAACACCCACCATTGAGGAACTCTCAATCGTCCTGACACCCGAGGGTCCAGTGTTCGAGGACGAGTTTTTTCCGCCACCAATCTTCAGTGCCGATGAGGATGAATGGACTTTAACGTCTCTATCGATGCGCTGCTCAACGAAAGCGGAATTCCGTTGAGACTCGGTGGTGAGGCACCGCAGCTAGGTTTGGATTTTACCGCCTCCGCAGCCGTCGAAACCCAGTTGAACTTCGGCTTCACCTTCGGACTGAATCTAAACGTCGATCCCGGCGCGGGAGACGCCTTTTTTATCAGTAACGCGACACTCAGCGGCACTGTATCAATCGCCGCCACAAACATCGACGTTCGCGCGTCGCTGGCTGGCTTTGCGGTGGAACTTCGCGACGGGTCGATCGCAGGGACGGTGACTGCGTCCAGTTCCTTCAAGGATCCGCTCACGGGCACTCCCGGCGGACGGATCACGCGTGCTCAACTCACTGCTGCGATCGTCAATATCGGACAACTCATCACAACGCCAGTTGTCGAGACGAGTGTGTCATTCAGTTTGCCCGTGCTCGCTGATCCGTTCCGTCTGGGCGGAGTGAACATCGCGCTCTCCGGGGTGGTGAGCGGGACTGACGGGACTATCGACTATTCCCTTACTGCCGCTGTCGAGGGAACTCTTTTTGAAGGCTTGTCGATCGTTGCCTTCGGGAATGTTGAGCCATCCACTGTCACGTTGAGCAAGGCTGCCGGATTGGGCATTCACGCGCGGGCGCAAGCATTCGGATTGCGCCTCACTCTGGACGGTACGATTCGAGCGCCCGACAACTTCAACATCGTAGCGAGCGCTGAACCGTTCCAACTCGGCGGCGTAACCGTCAGCTTGCGTGGGTCCGTTTTCCAGAACGCCACGGAGCGTGGTTACGAGCTGTCGGCCACTGTAACGAACTGGAAACCCGTTTCCTTCCTCACCATTCAAACGCTCACGGTCACGCTCGACTCCGCGGGCATCGGCTTCGACACGACGACGAAAATCGCGGGCGTGAACGGCGTGCGGCTGCTCGGCACGTATCGGTTTGATGACGGCGTCTACCGGTTGACGGCGAACGCGCCCGTGGACTGGACGATTCTCGGTGGCGTCAATCTCAGCAAAGTCCTCTTCGTCATTTCCAATCAAAACACGGATGGCTCGAAAGACGGCACGCGCGTCACGGCGGGCGCGGACCTGCGGATGTTCGGAGTGAAATTCAACGTGCTCGGCAACGTCACCGCGCAAGGCGCGTGGATCGCGGCACGTCCCGCGGAGGCGTGGTCGCCCATCCCAGGCCTGGTGCTCAAAGAGCCGGTGGTCATTACGTCCACTTACCAGTTCACCCTGAACGTCCCGACGTTCAGTGAGGTCGCCGCTGCCCCGGCGCAGCCCGACGCCAACCAAAGAATCATCGTCACCGGCGTGAACCTCGTCGCGTCCATCCGGCTGCCTGACAATGTGCCGGCTGTGGGTGGCAGCGACGCGCAGATTTCGGGAATGCTCGGCACCAGCCTGTCGCAGATGGCGCTCGATGCGAAGCTCGTGCTCGCCCGCCCGCCGGAGATCGCCGGCCTGCTCGCCTTCGACAGCGTCGGGCTGCGTATTACAGGCGAGCCTTCGATCAGCGTCTTCGGCGAGGGCCGCGTGTTGCACGACCGCATTCCCGGGCTTGGAAAGGACATCGGCGTCCGCGTGGCGCTCAACCTCGATCTCGTTCACACCACGTTGAGCGGTTCGCTCTCATTATTGAGCCGTGTGGACAATGTATTCGGCGTTCAGGGACTGAACATCCTCGCAGCCGATGGCGAATTCGGCATCAACTTCGCCACGACCCCGCTCCCGCTTCCCACGATGGGCTTCAACCTCACCGTCGAAACTCCGCAGTTCGCGCAAGACATTCTTGCGCTTCCTCCTAAACTCAGCGGAGCCTTCAACGTCAGCACCACCGAGCCGATCATGGCGTTTTCGGCCAGTAACTGGCAGCCGTTCAGCAAGCTGGGTTTGACGAATCTGAAGATCCAGGAAGGCGGCGTGGTTTACGCCCCAAGTGGCGGCAGCATCGGATTGAAAATATTTCCGCACGGATTCAGCGCGAATTTCATGGCGAACCTCTTCGGAACCGATGTGAATTTCGAGGGCCGGTTCGATGAGGAGACCAAAGGCGCTCAACTCGAGGCCTACGTTTCTGGATTCACGGTGGCGGGCATCGGCATGACAGGCGCGGGACCGGACGGCGTTTATCAGGACGGCAAGCTCTTCGGCGGGGTGAACGATCCGGATCACGACAACGGAGTTTACTTCAACTTCCAACTCACACCGGAGAAGCAAGGTCTGGAGATCTCAGGCCGGATCAACCTGCCGGGGCAGGGTCAATCCGGCGGAGAGGCTTTCGCGGATCTCAACGGAACCGTCAACTCGACCGGCGTGAAGCTCGATGGCCGAATTGAAAATTGGAACGTCGTCCCGAACGCGCTGCGGGTGGACCAGGCACAGTTTACGTTGAACATGGCTTCCGCGAATGCGGCTGGCAGCTTCGTTGCCTTCAGCGGTGATCTCGAATTGTTGCATGTTCCAACCCGCATCGAGGGGAAAATCTCCGGTGAAGGCCTGGCGTTCTCCGGCTCGCTGAACAGCCCGGGCACCTTTACCGGGCTGCCCGTGAGCGCGTTCACACTCTCCTTCAGCACCTTTCCGAATGATAGGCACGCGCGCATCGAGTTTTCGCTCGATCTGCCGGGCGCGGGAGGGGAGACGACCGTGCATGGCGCCTTCGAGAATGGAAGCCTGGTTCTCGATGCTCGGATTGCGGATTGGAAACCGCTCCCGGGCCTGGATTTCGACGGCACATTGCATGCCCGTGTTCCACTTGAACGCGGGAGCCTGGAATTGGATTTCGCGATCTCCGGAGTGGTGCTTGGCAGCCCGGCCGATTTCGTCGGTTCGCTCACCGCTTCATCGCGCGGTTTCGACATCTATGCCACCGGCACGCTCACGCTCAAGCTGCCAACCGGCCAGAAACTCGCCGATGTCATCGGCACGATCGACTTGGGCAAAGACTCGGACTTCTTCATTTCGCTTGGCGGCGACTTCAGACTGCCAGGCACGGAGTCGGCTGACGTTCGACTCGAAGGCGGCATCGGATCTTCCGGCGTTTCGCTCTACGGGCGGGTGGATGATTGGGTGCTCGTTCCCGGATTGAGTTTCTACGGATTGATCAGCGTCCGATTCAGGCTCCCATCAGGCGCGTCGCTGCACGGCTCGAGAATTCCAGATGATCCGAAAAATTCCGGCGGAACGATTGGTCCCATCGATCCCGGTGGGACCAAAATCGAACCCGTCGATCCTGCGCTGATCGATCCGGGAGGCGGGAGGACTGATCCGGTTGATCCAGGGCCAATCAAGCCCGGACCTGTTACGGCAGTGCCGATCGATCCGAACCCGCTGTTGACCGACCTGAAAATCCCAATCGATGCGTTACCCGCCCGAGTTGCCTCCGCCGTCGTGGAGATCGATGTGAGCGCGGTCCTGCTTGGCTCGAAGCTGCGGCTCACCGGTTCACTGGTGGCTGGTGAGCGTGGTTTCGATCTGGACCTGAGAGGCCATATCCATTTCGGCGGACCACTCGTTGGCATGGTGAGCCTGGACCTCGACGCACGGGTGGTCAGCAACACATTGCGATCCGGAGAGCAGACGTTCCGCCTGGATTTCGACGGCGATCTCAAGTTGTTCTCCGACGCGAATACGTTGCGCGTTTCCGCGACGTTGCAGGGCAACTCAAGTGGAGGGTGGAAGATCTCCGTGAGCGGAGGCGTGGATTTCCACTACGAGAAGACCCTCGAAGATGTCATCAAGTTTTCGCTGGGAGTATCCATCGGCGGTGAGCTGTCCTTCGGAAGCGATCCCGACGATTTCTCGTTTGGCTTGCGCGCCTCTGGAAGGGCCAGCGCTTCTGTTCCAAAGTTTAACCTCAGCGCCAGCGTCGAAGTGAGCGTGGGAATTCAACTGGATCCCGACACTGGCGATCTGACGATCAAGGATGCCCGACCCACTCTGGAGGATAATAATACGAGGATTGCATGGAAGAATTTCACGCGCAGCCCCGCCGAGAAGGCACCGACGCGCCCCAGCGTGACAGCCGGCAAAGGCAATCGTCTGGACCTGCCACTCCCGGACATCCGCAGCCGACCTACCCTCTTCATCCGGGGGTCCAATCTCTCTGAACACGTCCAAGTGGAAAGGATCTCGGGAGGCAGCGGCCTTACCGCGCGCGATTTCTTGCGCGTCCGCCTGGCGGAAGCGGGCGGCCAGTGGACAACCCTCTACGAGATCCCAACCAGCGAAATCGAACTGATCGACGCCGACATGGGTGGCGGGAATGACACGATCGAATTGCTCGCGCCGTCCGGAACCCTCCGGGCGGGTATTCAGCTTCCCTCCCGCCTGCGTGGCGGGTCCGGAAGCGACACGCTCATCGGTGGCGACGGACCCAACACGATTTATGGAAATCGTGAAGGCGATCTGGACGCCGCGCTCGATGGCGACGACGTGCTGGTGGGAGGCGCTGGCGTCGATCTGCTTTACGGTCAGGGAGGCAACGACATTTTGCGGGGCACTCCTCGAATCGATACGCTGGATGGAGGAGCGGGAGTGAATGTGATCAATGGAACCCTCGAGATGCGCGGCTCCCCCGGCAATGATCGCATTTTCCTGGACGGCATGAGCGCGAAGTTCTCGAGCGGCATCGGTCGCGTCGGATCGTTGAGGCCCGGCATCACCGTTCAGACAATCTCCGCCAATGGCACGGTGCTCACCGCCAGCCGAGTGCCGCTCGACGAGATTCAAAACATCAGGGTCGATGGCGGAGCGGGTGATGATGAGCTGACGCTGTCCCCTCGTGTTTTATTGTCGAGTTTGCTTATCGGAGGTTCTGGTGCGGACCGAATTCAAGCGGGCAGTGGCGCTGGCACTCTTCAAGGCGGAACCGGAGACGATATATTGAATGGCGGCCCGGGCCACGATGTGATCCAAGGCGATGCCGGAGAGGACACCCTCTCGGGCGGTCTGGGTGACGATCAACTGGCCGGCGGCGAAGGTCGGGATACAATCCGGCCTGGCGCAGGGAGCAACCGGATTGAAGCAGATGCCGCGGACGTCATCGTGTCTGAAGGTGGAACGGATACAACCACGGGCGGTCCTGTCGCTGTCACTCGTGTGGAAGCAAACCCCGGAGCGCCGCAACGATCGCGTGTCCACACCATCGTGATCGTCTTCAACCGTGATGTCGGAGCGAGTTTGAGTGCTCGGGACTTCAGCCTGGTTTCAACAGCAAACGCATCAGTCTCCCCGGAAGCGCTGGCACTGGCGTGGAACAGGGATACCAACACGGCCACACTGACATTCCCGGGACTGGACGAAAAGAAGCTGGGCGATGGAACATGGAATCTGGTGCTTCAGGCCGCGAGCGTCACCGACGTGAGCGGCAACTCGATGGAGAGGGAGTTCCAGAGCCAATTCACCGTCTTGACCGGCGACGTGAACGGTGACGCACGAGTCAGCGGCTCCGATCTGTTGCTGCTCTGGCGGGAGTTGCGGAAGCCGACCGCACAGAGAAGCCTCGGATACGACTTGAACGGAGACGGCCTCGTTACTCTCGCAGATTTTGAGATCGTCAAGCGGGGTTTGGCGAGGAAGCCATAGCAGCCCTCTTTGCGATCATTCACAGGAAAAGAGCTGTTGAGCTGTTTCCGACCGGTGGTTGCGGTGGAAAGACCTCTGCCTCAATCCAGGTGTATCACAAAGGGAATCGCGGTCTTCCGGGCAGATGTCTCACGCCCCGCTTTTTGCCTCATCACTTACCTGCTGCGGCTCCCGAACCGACACTGATCCCAACCGGCGCCGAGCCACGTATTACTGCACGAACGCCTTCGTTCAGCGCGATGGTGCTGACGAATTGGCGCATGCCCAGTTCGACCTGCTCGCCAATCTTCTTGAAGGGGGTGAATGGAACATAGACAAAATCGCCCTCTTCAATCAGCAGATCAGGCTCCGCGCCCGTGAGGATCGCCTTGTAGTTGACCTTCGCAATCGTTGGATTGCTCAACGAACCGCGAATGATGATCACCTGGGATACCTGCGCATAACGAAGTGTTCCACCGGAAGCGGCTATGACGGCCAGCAAGGTGGACCTGTCGGTGAAGGGAAAGAATCCTCCACGAGGCACTGCTCCAAGGACTGTGACAAATTTCCCCCCACTCGGGCGAACGTAGATGAAGTCGTCCGGCTGCAGATAAATGTTCTGCGACATGTCGCCTCGTTTGAAGAGTCGCTCGAAATCCACTCCCAGCGGCTGCCCATTGCGCATCACAAAACTGCTGCGGAGATCGGCTTCTCCCGTGGTCGGTACAATGGCACCTGGGGATGCGCCAGCAATCATTGATGGACTTCCTGTGCCTCCAGCGAGTGAGATGGCTTCGAGCACTGTCATTGGTGTGGCCAATCCATAGACTCCCGGCGCTTGAACGTTGCCGAGCACCCAAATTCTCTGGCTGGCGACGGTCCTGAGCGTGATGGATGTTTGCGGTTTGTCGCGGAAGAATTTCTCCAGGCTCTGATCGAGCAATGCTTTGGTGTCAGAAAGCGTCAGCCCCCATACGAAAGTGCCCGGCAGCAGGCCATAGTAGATTTTACCGTCAGGACCAACCACGGCGGAAGAGCGGGAAGTGGCTTCTCCCAGCGTCTCGATGTCGATCACGTCACCCGGCCCAAGCCGGAAGAAATTCGTGGGCGATTGCAGCCAGCGCGGGTCTAATTGGTTTGTCGTGGCCACGACGGAGAAGGCCGTCGGATCCAGGGGGACGGACTTCCCCGCCGGTTTCGAGGATTGACCGGCGCCCTTGCCAGCGGATTTGGAATCGGTCGTCGTCGTTTTGCAACCCCCAATGATGGTGGCTGCTGCGATCAGGAGAACAATATGCAATTTCATTGGAGGCTCCTAAAAAACAGGCTTCTTGATGAACGGTCCGATGTTGGCGCCGGTCCATGACACCAGGACGGCGCGGGTGAAGTCCGTAACGGCTGCTTCAAGCAATTCTTCGGCGAGCGCCCACGGTCGGCGGCTCACATAAACAATGTCACGCGGCTCCAGTTTGAAGTCTGGTGCCCGGCCCGCCAGAATATCCGCTGTGTTCACGATGAATGTTTCCGGTTGCGAGAGCGAACCACGCACCACCAGAACTCGGCTTCGGTAAGCTTTCGGCATGAATCCGCCACGGCCGGCGATGGCCCTGAGCACGCTCAAGTTGGCTGCATAAGGCAGGTTGCCCGGCCCCGCCACTTCTCCCAGAATGTAAACCTCGGGCGTGTCACTGGGCATGAAGTAGAGGTAATCATCCGGGGCCATTGCCTGGTTCTGCGCCAGGTCACCGCGCAAAAACAGAGCTTCAAGATCGACAGTCACCGGAGCAAAACTGGCGTCAGCATTCTTCCGCACCAGAAAGCTGCGGGATAGATCCGCGAGGACGATGCCTTCACGTAACCGTTCACGGATAAGGCAGCGGCCTCCTAAAACTTTCTTGATTTTTTGCTGGCGTCTCTTCGTTCCCTGACTCACGATCCGGGTCGATGGAACTGGTCATTCGCAATCGGAGGCTCACGGAGAGGGATTTGACCGCGATCCG
>SIBF01000154.1 GCA_009695275.1 Pedosphaera sp.
CTCATCCGAACCGGACTTCAAGCGCTGCTGCGACGGACGGTCAAAGAACCCCTGCCGGTCATTTTCGAAAACGTCGCCGACCATTTAGAGCTGGGACTTACTTGGCTCAAACAACGCAACTTCAGGTTGTGAAACAAAAAGCCGTGGTTGTGGTTCTCGCCAGCATCGTGTTATTCAGTTGAAGCGCGGAGCGTCAAAAGCAAATTCCTATCAGTAATTCAGCGGCGAACGCCGTGGTCATTTGCTGCCAGGCCTGAATGACCGCCAGGCCATCATCCGGATGGAGGTGTCCAATTCTGTGATGGACGAGCCGATGGTCGATCGTGACCAGTTTCGTCAAGCGGACGGTTGAGGGCTCGCGGCAAGCCGATTTCAGACCAGCGTTGCAAGGCTACATCGGAAGGTTCGCGCGGAGGATGGGTCGTGAGCCGCGCCACGAGCAGGTCAACATCACCGCTGACGAGCACCAGACCCGGACGGCGTTTGTGGGTTTGCAGATCGGAAAAAGGAAATTCCACCGAGACAACGTCGCCGACCTTAAACACGGTCATAAACTTCGTCTTCCGGCGAGTCGTCCCGGAAAAAATCTTTGAGGCCCAGCCGCTGCCAATCGAGGTCTTCGGCGTTGCGCCC
This sequence comes from Pedosphaera sp., assembly GCA_009695275.1. Taxonomy (GTDB): domain Bacteria; phylum Verrucomicrobiota; class Verrucomicrobiia; order Limisphaerales; family F1-12-MAGs170; genus F1-120-MAGs170. The sequence continues at coordinate 634 of SIBF01000154.1, forward strand.
GATCAACTGCGGCATGTCCTGGTAAAGCCGGAGCCTTTCGGGCAGAGGCAAGGCCTCAATCGCCTCTTCGATTTCATGCAGCGTCTTCATGACAGGGTTGATTGTGCCGCTGCCCGGCATCGAAGTCAAAATTGAACGACACGGGCAGCGGTATCCGGCGCATCCGGCTACCGCCACCGTTGCGTAGTGGGGCGAGCCTCCGGCTTGCCGACATTTTCGTGAAAGTGGCGGTCAATAGTTTCGACCTTCGACATCCTTTGTTGTTTCTCCCGCTGGTGCCGCCGGCTTCGAGTGGAGTGCCACTGATGGAATCTGGAATCCCTGAAGGCTGAGCCAATTTTTCTCCTGTCCTCCGGGTTGGCTGATTGGAATTCTGACGCAAAGCCGCGAAGAGCTTTTCGTTTTATCTGGTCTTGACGACTTTGCGCTGAGAAATCTGCCGAGTGGTTGATAGGGCACGTCACTCGGTGCATGCCGTTTTTACTTTACGGACGCCGGCGCCCAGGGGACTGACGCGCCCTGCCTCCACGTCCGTGGAGTCAGTCGCCACTGATCAAAGATTGCGCAGAAGTCTTTCGTATTCGTCGTGCGTCCCAATCCAGAACCAGATCAAATTGTCGTCCAGTTGTCTGGCCAGCGCCCGATGCCCGCCACCCAACCGCACTTACCAAAGGTCAGGTTTCTTGCGCTCGAAATGAAGTGAGGGATGCTGCGGGTTGGCCTTGAACAAGTGAAAGTTTTTGTCGACCAGCCTCCGAATTTCAGACAACAGCGAGTTGTAGTGCCGCCAGAACCGTGGAGAGGTGAAGTTATTCATGGAAGCGGCTTGCAGCGACCTGCCTGGTAGTCCTGCTTGGCCTCTTCCATCAACATGTCGAGCCGGCCGGCTTTGGCATCCGCTTCGATTTGCCTGTCCCAAAGCTCTTCGCGGTATTCTTGCAACCAGTCCGCGACGGCTTGAACATCTTTGGGGTCAAGCTGTGTGATGGCCCACTTGATTTCCTTTACCGTGCTCATGGCGATGAACGTAGCTTGATTGTACATGACCGGCAAGATGGTTGATGGCCAGATCGCGGCGAATGACAACGCCAAAACGTCCAGGCGCAGAAGCGATAGTTCATTTGTCACCGGGATGCGGCTCGTTCAAGGCGGTGTGCAAACCCACCACGCGACCGGCGGCGATATCGTCCATGCCTTGCCTGAACTCTTCGGGAATCCACGAGTCGTCATGTTCCAAAACGAATTTGACGACTTGCGCGCGTTCGGCGGGCGGCAGCTCCGTAAACTCCTTGATGAGTTGTTGTGCGCTCATGCCGCTGATTTTCCACGAAGATTTACTTCAAGCAAGGTGGAGCTTTTCGGTCTCCCATGAAGGTGAAGGAGTCGTGAAGGAGTCGGTCAACGGTTTTGACAACGTGGACCTCATTTGTTGCTTCTCCGACCCGTGCCGCTGGTTTCGAGTAGAGTGCTGCATAAGGCTTCTCCACGATCCAGGGATGGAGCGCCAGCGTGAAATTGTTTTCGATCACTCAATGGCAGGGTGCCCCGGTCGCCGTTTTCATGGGCGAAAGGTGACGTTCCACCAAGATTTGAGGCTACGCGAGAATTTCTCTCACCACTTTTCCGTGAACGTCTGTCAGCCGGAAATCGCGGCCTGCGTAGCGGAAGGTGAAGCGTTCGTGATCGAAGCCGAACAGGTGCAGCAGCGTGGCATGCAGGTCGTGAACATGGACTTTGTTCTCGACTGCTTGAAAACCAAACTCGTCGGTCGCGCCGTGGACCATGCCGCCGCGAATTCCGCCTCCAGCGAGCCACATGGTGAAGCCGTAAGGATTATGGTCGCGGCCGTTCGAGCCCTCGGTGGTGGGCGTACGGCCAAATTCGCCGCCCCAGATCACCAGTGTATCCTCGAAGAGGCCACGCTGTTTCAAATCCGTGAGCAGCGCGGCGATTGGCTGATCAATCTCGTGAGCCAGCTTGCGATGCTCGGCTTCGAGGTTGCCGTGGCTGTCCCATGGTTGGGCCGCGCCATGCCAGAGCTGCACGTATCGCACCCCCCGTTCGAGGAGTCGGCGCGCGATCAAGGTCTGGTTTCCATGAATCGTCGTTCCGTAGAGCTCGCGCATCGCGGCGGGTTCACGGCTCAGGTCAAAGGCGTCCGCTGCTTCCAGTTGCATCCGATACGCCATCTCGAAGGTTTGAATCCGGGCTTCCAGCCGTGAATCAGCACTGCGGAGTCCGGCGTGTTCGGCGTTGAGCTTGTTCAGAAGATCGAGCTGCCGTCGTTGTTGAACGAGTGTGGCTGCGGGGCTGCGGATATTCTCGATCAACCGCTCGACTTCCGTGTATTGGGAGTCGATGAACGTGCCCTGGAAGACGCCTGGCAGGAAGCCAGCCTGCCAGTTCTCATGTTCCTTGACGGGCAGCCCTTTTGGACAGAGCACGATGAAGCCGGGCAGGTTTTGATTCTCGGTGCCGAGGCCGTAGGTGATCCACGAGCCAACACTTGGCCGGCTTTGAATTGAATCGCCGCAGTTCATCAGCATCAGAGACGGCTCGTGATTTGGTAAATTGGCCTGCATCGAACGAACCACCGCGATGGAATCGATGTGTGCCGCGGTGCGCGCGAACAGCTCGCTCACTTCAATGCCGCTCTGTCCGTAACGCTGAAACTTGAACGGCGACGGAAAGGCACCGCCGGTCTTGCGCTCCGTGGGCAGGTGGCCAGTTGGCAGTGGCTGGCCTGCGTATCGCGCGAGTGCAGGCTTCGGATCGAAAGTGTCAACGTGCGAAGGGCCGCCGTTGAGAAAGAAATGAACGACGCGCTTGACCCGCGCGGGGAAGGGCGGCGGCTTTGGCGATAGCGGACTCGTTGCAGATCCTTCACTCCCAAAGGCTGTTCCGCTGTCGAGATGCGAGAAGGCAACCGCGCCGAGGCCCATGCCGCAGCGGCGCAGAAAATCGCGTCGTGTCCAAGGCTCGTCGTAGAAGTTTGGCAGGACGCTGTGCATGAGGTCGAAGTTTAGCCCGCCGATTGCGGAAGGGAATACTCGATTTTACCCGCGGCTAGCTGAAAGTAACTGCGTCACCGTGAGCGATCCCGATTCAGCGCGCTGTGGTGCCGGAGCCAAACCACGAGAGCAAGGGAATGGAGACAAGGGAATGAAGTCTCCTGTGCTCGATTCCTCTGCCTCCATTCCTTTGTCCAAGTTCGTTGCATGGTGGGGTGTGACTCGGTGAAGCATCACTTCTTCCTTCGTTTTTTCTGACATGTTTGCATCCATTTTTCGGGTAACACCCTGTTCTGATGCAACGTATGGTTTCCACTCCCATCATTCCTCCACAAGAGCAAAAATAATTTTGATGCAATCCGAGTCTGGTAGTCACGCGACAATTCGATTGCCCGAACACCGGCACTTGCGCATTTTCCTGGGGTGCGACTCATCTCTTCTGCAAATGTGATGCAACGACAGGCCTTGGCTTGGCGCAGAGCCGGGGTGCGGATCGCATTCGTTCCCACGATGGGATACTTGCATTCGGGACATGCTTCGCTGATGCGGCGTGCTCGTCGAATTGTCAGGCCGTCCGGAAAATTGGTGGTGAGCATTTACGTCAATCCGGCGCAATTCGGTCCACAAGAGGACTTGAGCCGTTACCCTCGCGACTTGCCGGGTGACAAAGCTTTGTGCGGGAGGATGGGAGTGGACTGTCTCTTTGTTCCTGGAACAGATGAGATCTACCCGGCGGATCAATCGGGTTCCCATAGCGCTTACGTCATGGAGACACGGGTGTCATCGTCAATGGAGGGAGCATCCAGGCCGACTCACTTCCGAGGCGTCGCCACCATCGTGGCAAAGCTCTTCAATCTCGTGCTGCCTGAGGTGGCAGTTTTCGGTGCAAAGGATTTTCAGCAAGCGGCTGTAATTCGGAAAGTGACTGCCGATCTAAATTATCCGGTCCGGATTGTTGTCGCACCGACAGTGCGGGAGCCGGACGGCTTGGCGCTGAGTTCACGCAACAATTACCTGTCGGTGGAGGAGCGTTCTCAAGCATTGGTTTTGTCTCAGGCATTGCGGTTCGTTGCAAGGAGGGTTTCGCTGTGCAAGTCCGGAGTGCCCGCCAGCCGATTGAAGGCGGATGTGTTGCGGATGGTTGCCGCTCAGCCTCGGGCGAGAGTGGATTACGTCGAGTTTTTTGACCCGGCGACCTTGCAGCCATTACAACGAGTGTCTCGGGGAACTCAGATGGCGCTGGCGGTTTTCGTCGGGAAAACTCGCTTGATCGACAACGCATTACTTTGAACAGATGAGCAAGCCGACTCGACACTTTGATTTCCTAGTGCTCGGGAGTGGCATTGCCGGACTTACATTCGCGTTGAAAGTCGCCGCTCACGGCCGCGTGGCAATTGTGACCAAAAAAGACCGCGCGGAATCGAATACCAACTACGCCCAGGGAGGCATTGCGGCCGTCACCAGCAAGGAAGACTCCTTCGAGTTGCACGTGCGTGACACGTTGGAGGCTGGTGCGGGTCTGTGCAAGGAAGAGGTGGTCCGGACGATCATTGAAGAAGGTCCCGCTCGGGTGGCCGAATTGGTGGAGCTTGGGATGAAATTCTCGGACAGGCTCGATGCCGGGGGTCATCTGGAACCCGATTTGGGGCGGGAAGGCGGCCACTCAAAGCGACGGATACTGCACGCCAAGGATGTGACCGGTCGCGAGATTGAGAGCGCCTTGCTCGCTGCCGTCGCGGCGCAACGGTCGATCGAGATTTTCGAGAATCACCTGGCGATCGATTTGATTACCAGCGAGAAGCTGGGAATGGCGGGGCCCAACCGCTGCCTGGGCGTTTACGTCCTCGACAAGCGTGGGCAGGAGGTTTGCACCTTTTCCGCAGGCACCATCGTGCTTGCCACTGGTGGGTGCGGGAAAGTTTACCTCTACACAACCAATCCGGACATCGCGACCGGGGATGGGGTGGCAATCGCTTATCGTGCCGGGGCTGCGGTCGCGAACATGGAATTCATCCAGTTTCACCCGACGTGCCTTTATCATCCCAAAGCAAAATCGTTTCTTGTGAGTGAAGCAGTGCGTGGAGAAGGGGCGGTTCTGAGAACGGTGGACGGGGCTGAGTTCATGTCGAAGCATCATCCCCAAGGCGCGCTCGCGCCACGCGACATTGTGGCACGAGCCATCGATACCGAGATGAAACGAAGCGGTGCCGAACATGTGTGGTTGGATATCTCCCACCGTCCGGCTCCGTTCATCACGGATCGATTTCCAAACATCTATCGCACCTGTCTCCAATTCGGCATCGACATCACAAAGGAGCCCATTCCCGTGGTTCCCGCAGCACATTATCAATGCGGCGGAGTGCTGACCACGGTGGATGGAGGGACAGAGATTGCCGGGCTCTATGCTGTTGGAGAGGTCGGTTGCACCGGGTTGCATGGGGCGAACCGGCTGGCGAGCAACTCGCTCCTCGAAGCGCTGGTTTGTTCACACCGGGCGGCGGAACGTGTCAAAGCGGGAACCGTGCGCGTTGAAGCCGTTCCGCTGCCCCCCTGGCAGCCTGGAAATGCCAGCAATGCGGACGAACTGGTGGTGGTATCGCACAACTGGGATGAGATACGCCGGGTCATGTGGGATTACGTAGGAATCGTGCGGACCAACAAGCGACTTCAAAGAGCCCGGAGCCGCATCGAAAATCTGCAAGCCGAGATTCTCGAGTATTATTGGGATTTCATTATCACGAGCGATCTTCTTGAGTTGAGGAATATCGCGACGGTCGCCGGGATCATCATCCACAGCGCCATTGAACGAAGAGAAAGTCGCGGATTACATTGCAACCTCGACTATCCCCACCCCGACCCAGAATGGGGGCAGCGTGATACGATCTTGCGGCGCGCGTCCGGTGGACCGAATGACTGACGATGCAAGCGGCACCTCCGGGATGGGATGCGCCGCCGGGGAGTTGGTTCTCCTAAGCCCAATGTGCCGATGCTCCAGATTGGCGGCAGCTTCCGCTTCCGCTCGGTAGCGGGCGATCTCCTTCTCGTTGGCGAGTTCACCGGCGCGAATCAGTTCACGGTGATCGAGGGCCAACACAACCGGCAGCCGGACATCGTGGTTTTCCTCAACGGGCTGCCGCTGGGCCTGATCGAGCTGAAGAATGCGGCGGATGAGGACGCGACGATCTGGAGCGCCTACACGCAGCTTCAAGCCTACAAGGCGGAGATAGCCTCGCTGCTGCATTACAACGCGGCGCTGGTGGTGAGCGATGGCTTGCAGGCGCGCATGGGTTCCGTGACGGCGAACCAGGAGTGGTTCAAGATCTGGCGCACGATCGATGGGGAGCATGATGCTCCACCCAAATCTTTGGAACTCGAAGTCCTGATCAAAGGCGTGTTCGAGCGGCAGCGGTTTCTCGACCTGCTGCACCATTTCATCGTCTTCGAGGAAGACCCGGACTCGGGCGCGCTGCACAAGATCATCGCGGGCTACCATCAGTTCCACGCGGTGAATGCGGCGGTGGAGGAAACGGTGCGCGCCAGCGGCATGACCGAGACCGGCAACGTGCTGCGCGAGAACGCGGGCACTTACTGGGCAGGCCGGATGCAGGGCGGCAACCCGGGCGACCATCGCACGGGCGTGGTCTGGCACACGCAGGGCAGCGGCAAGAGTTTCTCCATGCTCTTCTTCGCCGCGCGCGTGGTGCGGCATCCGGCGATGCAGAACCCGACGCTGGTGGTGCTGACGGACCCCCAACGATCTCGACGACCAGCTCTTCGGCCAGTTCCAACACTGCCCGAAAATCCTTGGCCAGACGCCGGTGCAGGCCGGCGGGCGCGAGCATTTGCGCGAGCTGCTGAATCGGGCGAGCGGCGGCGTGGTGTTAACGACCATACATACATAAATTCATGCCGGAGAAAGGCGAGGCGATGCCCGAGCTGAGCGCGCGGCAGAACATCGTCGTCATCGCGGATGAAGCGCACCGCAGGCAGTATGAATTCGGCGGCAAGGTGAATGAGAAGACCGGCGAGATGTCCCACGGCTTCGCCAGCAACCTGCGCGATGCCTTGCCGAATGCGCCTGGGAAATGCCGAATGTTGAATTTCGAGTGTCGAACTCACTGAACGTCGCCATTCGCACTTCTGCATTCGCACTTCGCCCCACCGGCACGCCCATCGAGAAGACGGACGCGAACACGAGGGCGGTGTTCGACGATTACATTTGATGCGCCCCTCCGGTCGCACCCTTCGGGCACGTCGCTTCGCTCCTGTCCATCTCGCTCCGCTCGGTTCCATATACGACATCCAGCGCGCCGTCGCCGACAAGGCCACGGTGCCGATCTATTACGAGAGCCGGATTTCCAAGCTCAGCCTGAACGCTGCCGAGTTGCCGAAGCTCGACGCAGAGTTTGAGGAAATCACCGAAGGCGAGGAGCGGGAAAAGGCAGAAGTAGGAATGAAGAAGGAAGAAGTGTCAGCCAGTTCGTTTCATCCTTCATCATTCTGCCTTCAAACTTCAGCTGTGGCGCATTTCGAGAAGCGCGTGGAGGCGAATGACGAATGACGAATGATGAATTGCGAATATCGAACTGACGGTCAAGTCCTGAAATAAGTTTGGTAATTTTGTTGTCTGCATGGTTGTTGTCTTTGCTTCATCTCCCCCCAGCGCGGAGTGAAGGTGAGCGGAGCGAAACCGGAACGAAGCGCTGGGGGAGATGAAGCAGCGTTGCATCAGGCCTTGGTGCCATGAACCTCCTGCGGCGTTTTAAACCCCAGCGCCGTGTGTGGTCTTCGATGATCATACATTCGCACCGCGTGCCCGCTGGCCTGCCGGGCCTCCCGGTGCGTGGCAAATTCTGCATCCAGCCAATCCTCCTGTTTCAGAATCCCATTGACCCGCTCCGCCACCGCATTCTCGGCACTGTGATTGTTTTCCGTCATGCTCATGGTCAGCCCCGCCTGCCCCGCCGCCTTCACGTAAGCATGTGACGCATACTGGCAGCCTCGATCCGGTTGGTGGATCGGCTTCTCCCTTTTCTGGAGATCTTTCACCGCCATCGCCAGGGCCTTCAAACTGCTCCCGGTCTCCAGCGTCTCCCTCACATCAAAGCCCACGATCTTGCGCGACCACCGGTCTGTGATCAGCGCCAGATACAGGAACCCCTGGCGCCGTCCGTCGCACTCATCCCGACCTCCACTTCCCTCACCAACTGTAATTTGAACCCTCTGCTATAGAGAATTATTTTCATCGATACCTCGGTTTTGTTTTCCAAAGTACCAACCTGTTTCAGGACGGGACCCGAAACTCGACGCTCGAACTTCGCAACTCGCCCGACTACATGGTGGTGAGTTGCCCGGCAAACAAAGTCGAGGAGCACGGGCTGGCGCAAGGGGACATGCTCTTCACGCCGAGTTCGGAAACCCCAGAGGACACCGGCGTTTCAGCGGTTGTGATGGAAGACTTGGTCAATACCGTTTACAGCTGCCACATCACACGCTTTCGGATGCGCGACGAGATTTCTCTGCGCTACCGGAAATACCTTTGCAACCATCCTCGTGTGCTTTGCCAGTTTTCCCGGCTTTGCAAAGGCACAACGCGCCAGATTTTGGTGCGCGAAGATTTCAAGTCGGCGTGGGTTGCAATTCCACCGGCAGGACAGCACGACCGGATTGCGGGGTATCTGGACGAGGCGACTGGGAAGGCGGACCGGTTGGTGGCGTTGCGGCGGCGGCAGATGGAGTTGTTGCGGGAGCAGCGGGCGGCGCTCATCCAGCAGGCCGTCACCCGCGGCCTCAACCCCAACGCCCCCTCAAAGACTCCGGCCTCCCCTGGCTCGTCCAAACCCCAAAGCATTGGCAATGCTCATCACTCAGGCGCTTCTGGTCTGTCACCGACTGCAAGCACCTGACCGTGCCATTCCTCGACGAAGGCATTCCACTGGCGAGCGTGTCTGAAGTGCAATCGTTCGAGTTGGATTTGTCGCAGGCCAAGCGGACTTCGGAAGATTTCTACCGCGTATTGATAGAAGGCGACCGTCAACCTCGCCGTGGCGATGTCATCTATTGCCGCAACACAAGTATCGGCGCTGCTGCATACGTCCCGAATGACGAGCCGCTGGCGATGGGGCAGGACGTTTTGCCTCATTCGGTCTGCGAAACAAAACGGGCGCTATCTCGTTTATCAGTTACGCAGCGGGTTCATGACGGAGCAACTCAACACTATTTTCGTCGGCGCGACATTCAAGCGCATCAACGTTGCAGACATCAAAGCTCTTGCCGTGGTCTGCCCGCCGAAGAAAGAGCAGGACGCGATTGTGGATTTTCTCGATGCGGAAGGCGTACGATTCGACCGCCTCCAGTCCGCCTACACGCGGCAACTGGAGTTGCTGACGGAATACCTGGCGGCGCTGATCCACGAGTGCGTGACCGGCCAGCGCGCCGTGCCCGCGCACTGAATTGACCAAAGAAATAAGAAAATCTAAAAGTATCACTTTAAGTAAAACATACTTACCTTAAACTGCCTTTTTAAGGAATTTGGCGGGATGGTAGCCTCAAAAACAGAACTGCTGCCGGTGCTCGGCCAATACAACCCTTGGTGGCGGGACGGGCGGGTGGGCGACCTGCCCAAGTGGCGGCGGGCAGCGTTCGCGCAAGTGCTGGAGTGGATGACGAATCCGCCGGCGCACCGGGCGTTGCTGCTGTCCGGCGCGCGGCAGGTGGGTAAGACGACATTGTTGTTGCAGACGGTCGGGGCATTGATCGAGAGCGGTGTGCCGCCAACCAAGATTCTTTACGCCACGTTTGATCATCCGCTGGTGAAGCTGTCGGGGCTGGATGGCCTGCTCAACCTGTGGCGGGAAATCGAGCCGGTGCGGGACGGCATCGAGTATCTCTTCCTGGACGAGATTCAATACACGAAGGACTGGCAGACGTGGCTGAAACATCAGGTGGATTTCCAGAAGCACCGGCGCATCGCGGTGACAGGTTCAGCGACGCCGCTGGTGACGGAAGGACAGGAATCGGGCGTCGGTCGGTGGCACACGCTGCCGCTGGCGACCCTGTCGTTCTACGAATATCTGCAAATCAAAAAGATCGCCGCGCCGCAACTGCCGGCGGTGGGGTCATTGAACCAGTTGTTTGACTGGCAGCCGGTGCAGTTCGTGCGGGTGGGTGAGGAGGGGCGGGGGTTGGTGGCGCACTTTCATGAGTATCTGTTGCGCGGCGGTTTCCCGCAGACCGCGCTGATGGAAAGCATCACGCAGGCGCAAAAGCTCCTGCGGGAGGACATCGTGGACAAGGTGCTCAAGCGGGACATGACGGCATTGTTCGGCGTGCGGCGGGTGTTGGAACTGGAGCAGACGTTTCTTTGCCTCTGCCTGCACGACGGCGGGTTGTTGGACATGACGACACTGTGCAAAAATCTGGAAGTGAAGAAGCCGACAGCGAACAATTTCATCACGCTGCTGGAGAACACGCATTTGATTCACCGGCTCGCGCCGTTCGGCTACGGGAAGGAAATCCTGCGGCGCGCTACAAAGTTTATCTGGCGGATGCGGCCATTGCGCCGAGCGTGATGCTCAAGGGCAAGTCGTTGCTGGAGGACAGCGCGGCGCTGGGCGTGGCCGTGGAGACGGCGTTCTACAAGCATGTCGTCACCCGCTACTACGAACAAAGCGTGGCTTTCAACTACTGGCGCGGAAAGAAGGATTACGAGGTGGACATCATCGTCACCGTGGGCGGGCGACTCGTGCCGTTCGAGGTGAAGTATCGCTCGCAAGCGACGGGGTTGGGCGAGTTGAAAGGGATGCAACAGTTTTGCGCGGAGCGGAAGGTGGCGCGCGGTTACGTGATCACGAAGGAAGTCACGGACTTCGGCGTGCTCCCCCTGGGCGAGGCGGGCGGCGGCGCAATGGTGGTGAAGATTCCCGCGCCGCTGGCGTGTTACTGGCTGGGGCGGTCTGAAGTGGAAAACACGGATAAACAATAGAAACCAAAGAAAAACAAAGCCCCTCAACAGGCTGATGAAACCGTTGAAAATAGAGGGATTCCCTTTGTTTTTCGGGTTCGGATTGAGCAAAGAAACCAATGGAAAAGCAAAGCGCCGAACCAAAAGACAACCGCAGAAGCCCTGATTTCCAAGGGGTTTCATTTGCTAACGGGCCTTTCGGATTAGCAAAGAAAACAAAGCAGAAACAATGAAGCCATCCACAGACGCCGCCCGATTACGGGAATCCGCCGCCGGGTCGGGCATCGTCGCGTCGTTGGCGGCCAGTCCGCTTTACCGCGAGCGTCCGGCCTCGGCGTTTGATCTGGCCACGATGCCCGACGCGGAGGAGTTAGCCGCGTTCGTCCAATCCACGCAACCGAAGGAGTGGGCTAAGCTGGCGAAACAGTTCCCCGGCGCGGAGCGCGAAATGTTGGCGGCGCAGGTGTCGGCGCTGGTGGCCAAGCGCGGGACGCTGGAGGTGTTGCGCAACGGGGCTTCCTTCAACGGCATCAATCTGCAACTGGCGTTCTTCAAGCCGTCCGCCGGGGGCAACCCGGAGCATCAGGCGCGTGACGTGGGCAAGAGCAACAGCATCGCCTGGCTCGCGCATCAACTGCCAATCTCTGCGGCGGGGACGAGCAACCGGTCTTCGACAGCGTGGTGGTCATCACCGACCGCCGTGTGCTGGACCGGCAGTTGCAGGACACGATCAAGCAGTTCGAGAAGATCAAAGGCACGGTGACGAAGATTGACCGCAACACCAAGCAGCTCGTGAAGGCGCTGGAGCGCGGCGACAAAATCATCATCACCACGCTGCAATAGTTCGGCTTCGTGGGCGAACTGGGCAAGCTGCCGGGCAAGAAATTCGCCGTCATCGTGGACGAGGCGCACAGCTCGCAGACCGGCGAGAGCGTAAAGGATTTGAAGCTGGTGCTGACCAGCGAGGAGCAACTCACGGCGGCGATGGCGAAGGATGACGAGGGCGAGAGCGAAGACCCGATTGAAGCCGAGTTGGAGCGCATCCAGAAAGCGCGGCAGAAGCTCCCGCACCTGTCGTTCTTCGCGTTCACGGCCACGCCCAAGGACAAGACGCTGGAACTGTTCGGCACGCCGGACAAGAAGGTGAAGAAGGGTTTCAGCCCGTTCCACGAATACACGATGCGGCAGTGGAGGATCATCCATGAAGGCCAAAGGCCGCTGGCGGAGTCGGATGCGCTTATCGCCACTCTCCAGCACCGCCTTTCGGGAGGAGTTGTGAGATGGTTTTGTTATGATTACGCGGTCGTTTTTGTAACAAATCACTCTTTGAAGCCGGGGCTTGTGTTGGGCCGGGTTTGGTCGGAAGTGCGGGCTGGTTTTTCTGACGGAATTTCAGCTTCTGGCGAATACGGTCCGGTCGGCAGCCGGAGTTGAAACGAAAATGGTGTGTTAAAAAAACGGGCTTGTTTATTTAACACTTTAAGGGAGATTTTCCGCCATGATGAAAAGTGAGCGCATCGAGAACCGCATCCGCCGGGAGGGCGAGGGATGGGTGTTCACACCGTCAGATTTCCTCGATCTCGGCTCACCGCAGGCGGTGGGAATGACGCTGTTGCGACTGGCGAAGGCGGGGGTGATCCGTCGGCTGGATCGCGGGTTGTATGATTTTCCCAAACAGCACGCGAAGCTGGGGCCACTGCACGCCCGCCCGGAGGCGATTTTGGCGGCGATCACGCGGCGGGATGGAACGGAGTTTCAAGAGCATGAATCCTATGCGGCAAACCGGTTGCGGCTGACGGAGCAGGTGCCCGCGCGGCTGATTTATCTCACGCCCGGTCGCAGCCGCACGATCAAGGCCGGGCCGATGACCATCGAGCTACAGCACCGGACGCCGCGCAAGCTAACGACCCCGGCGGCAATGAGTGCGATGGTTTTCTCCGCGTTGCGGAACATCGGCAAGGCAAACGTCACGCCGGATCGGGTCAGGCATCTGCGTGGGCTGCTGAAGCCTGCGGATTGCCAGCGTCTGCTGGTGGATCTGAGGAAAGCGCCCGCGTGGATGCACCCGCATCTGCGGACGATTGCGGGAAAGGAGCAGGTGGAATGAGCGCCTTCGCCCTGGAGACTGCGGAGGAGCGGGCGGACTTCATCTATCAGTTCGCGATTCCGGCGAAAATTCCGGCCTACATCGTGGAGAAGGATTTCTGGGTGTGCTGGCTGCTGGGGCGCATTTTTGCGACGCCGGGACTGGGCGCGGACTGTGTGTTCAAGGGCGGCACTTCGCTCTCGAAAGTGTTCGGGGCGATCAGTCGCTTCTCTGAAGACATTGATCTGGGGTTAAGCCCGGCCTCGTTGGGATGGAGCGAGGCGGAACTGGATGATGCCCCCAGCACGAGCCAGCGACGGAAGCGCATGGATAAAATCAGTGCGGACTGTGCGACAGCGGTGGAGAGCAAGTTTCACCCCGAACTGGAACAAGTCGTGTGCGATGTGTTGGGCGCACGACCTGGCGGCGGCAACTGGCTGACTTATGAACTGGAAGCGGCTTCCCATTCACCGGTGCTTTACTTTGCGTTTCCGCAAGCAGTGCCACCGGGCGGGTATGTGGCTCCGGTGGTGAAGATCGAATTTGGCTCGCTCACCGATCAGCGGCCGACGGGGACCCATCCCATCGCGCCGTTGATCGCGCAACTCGCACCGGTGGCTTTCGATGATTTCCAAGCGGAGGTGGTGGCGCTGGAGATCGAACGGACGTTTTGGGAAAAGGCGACGATTTTGCACGCGGAGTATCATCGTCCAGCGGGGCAGGCGTTTCGTGATCGCTTCGCCCGGCACTACGCGGACTTTGCCTCACTGTGGCGGCATCCCGGTGGGCAGCGGGCGGCGGCGCGGCTGGATTTGCTGAAGCGGGTGCGGCTGCACAAGAGGCGCTACTTCGGTTCGGCCTGGGCCAATTATGCGACGGCGGTGCCGGGCACCTTGAGGATTCTACCGCCCGACGTCCGGCTCGCGGAGTTGCGGCGCGACTATGCCGCGATGGCGGCGATGTTTCTGTCAACGCCTCCCAAGTTTGAGGAAATGTTGGCCACGTTGCGCGACGCGGAACAAGCTCTCAACACGCCATGAGCAATTTCACCTTCCTCAAAACCGAATGGCCCGACTTGCACGACTCGGCAAGCAAGGCGGAGGCGCTGGCGTATCCCGATGCGCGGACGGCGTGCTTCACTTTGCAAGCGACTGTTTAAGACACATCTGGAATTGATCAGCGAGCCGGATCGCAAGCAGGCCAGGGCAATCAGATCGAATCTGAGCGTCAAACAACAATTCTTCTTCTCTCCCGCGCCGCAGTTTCGAGCGACATGCTTGAATTGGTTCAGCGCATAAAAGTCCGGATTGGCGACACGGCGATTACTCTCGACGCCTTCCCGCTTGGCAATCCGCGCTCATTGGAGCATGATGTAACTTCAGACCTCACTAAAATCGGTTCTTGGAAGTTTAGCGTTGGGATTTTCATTGGGGAACGGGGTAGAGGTTGAGGCCGCCGAGATGGAAGAAGATGTCGGTCTTGAATCGTTCCGGGTTACGATACCCATAGGCTTTTTTCACCAGGCTTTGAATCTTGTTG
>SIBF01000155.1 GCA_009695275.1 Pedosphaera sp.
AAGGTATTCTGTCCTCTCATACCGGTATTGGGCCCCAACCCCAAACGCGTTCCGCAGCAAAGTCTGGATCATTTCTGGAGTCTCTACTCATGCTCTCCTAAATCCCATTTCTATGAATCCAGGTACACACTTGCCGGATGAACCTCATTTTTCTGGGACCAACCGGCGTCGGAAAGACAGAACTGGCACGGGCTCTGGCGGAGTTCCTGTTCGACCATGAACACGCAATGGTCCGGATCGACATGAGCGAATACATGGAAAAACACACAGTGGCCCGCTTGATAGGGGCACCTCCAGGTTACGTCGGTTACGAGGAAGGTGGGCAACTCAGCGAAGCGGTCCGGCGCCGGCCTTATTCGGTGATTTTGTTCGATGAGATCGAGAAGGCGCATCACGATGTTTTCAATGTTCTTTTGCAGGTGCTGGATGATGGCAGGCTCACGGATGGCCAGGGAAGGACGGTGGATTTCAAGAACTCGATCGTGATCATGACCAGCAATATCGGCTCTCCCATCATCCAGGAGTATTTCAAGGAGGAGAACCTCAGCCCGAAAGCGCATGCCGAGATGGAGGAACGCGTCCGCAGCGAGTTGCGCGGGCACTTCCGGCCGGAGTTTCTAAACCGCGTGGATGACATCATCGTCTTCCACAGCCTCGGTCAGAAGCACCTGGGTCAGATCGTGGAGATCCAGCTCAAACGGCTCGATGCGCGCCTGGCGCAGCAGGAACTCAAGCTTGAAATCGATGCCGCCGCGAAGCGTTACCTGTCCAAGGAAGGTTACGATCCCCAGTTCGGCGCGCGTCCGCTGAAACGCGCGATTCAAGATCACCTGCTTGATCCGCTGGCCATGAAAGTTCTCGGCGGTGAGTTCAAGCCCGGCGACTCGATCCATGTAACGGCCAGGAACGATGAACTGGTTTTCGAGAGAGAGCGGAAGTGAGCGGTGGATCCGCCTGCTACTCGCCAAACGTCAGTGGAACGAGGATTGACCGCACGGGCGCATTCCTGTAACCAAGCGGCCTCATGGCTCTGGAAACAACATTGATTCTTTTCAAACCCGACGCTGTCAGCAAGAACCTCGTGGGTCAGGTTCTCTCGCGGTTCGAAGGCGCCGGACTGGCAATTCGCGGTATCAAGATGCTTCGCTTCGGCGACACTCTGCTGCGCGAGCATTACGCGCACATTGCCTCAAAGCCATTCTTTCCCGAAGTGCGGGACTTCATGCAACGCACACCGGTGGTCGCTCTCGCGCTCGAAGCGGAAAACGCGGTCGCTCGCGTGCGTGATCTGCTTGGGCCCACGGATTCCAAGAAAGCGGCCAAAGGCACGATTCGCGGGGACCTTGGTGTCGATGTCATGGTCAACGTCTGTCATGCCTCCGACTCGATGGAGACGGCTGTGACCGAGATCAAACGCTTCTTCACCCCGGAAGAGCTGTTCCGTTACTGAAGAAACCGTGCTCTCGATTGATGAGCGCGGCAGAAGGTCCACAGACCAGGCGGCGTTCCTAGATAGAAGTGGAGTTTCCAACTTCTACCGCACAAATAGGTGCGAGGGACCTGGCTGACGGTTCTGAGCTGCCGGGGCTTCGGGTCACCGCATGCCGCGCGGCACCGCTCCTCCCATCTTTGACATCATCTTCTGAAACTTCCCCATCTGTTTCATCATTTGCTGCATCTGGCCAAACCGGTTGAGGAGGCTGTTGACTTCGGTGACGGTCACGCCGCTGCCTTTGGCGATCCGTTGGCGGCGGCGGGCATTGAGGATTTGAGGATGACCTCGTTCCTGGCGGGTCATCCCGCAGATGATGCCCTCCATGCGACGGAATTCACGCTCGCTCTTACCTAGATCGGCGGTTTTCAGCATCTCCGATCCTCCAGGAAGCATTCCCACGATGCTCTCCAGGGAGCCGAGTTTTTTCATCTGCCGGAGCTGATCCAGGAAATCATCCAGGGTGAACAGCCCCTTGCGCATCTTCTCTTCCATGCGCTTCGCGTCGTCGAGATCGACCGCTTCCGCAGCCCTCTCGACGAGGCTGACGACATCCCCCATCCCCAGAATGCGCGATGCCATGCGCTCGGGATGGAACGGTTCAAACTCATCCGATTTTTCGCCAACACCGGCAAACTTGATCGGCTTTCCGGTGACGGCCTTCAAGCTGAGGGCCGCTCCGCCGCGCGCGTCGCCATCGAGCTTGGTCAGGATCGCCCCGGTGATGTTCAGCGCTTTGTCGAAGTGAGTGGCGACATTGACGGCTTCCTGGCCGGTGGCCGCATCGAGCACGAGCAAAATTTCCCGTGGCTTTACCAAATCGCGCAAGTGGACCAGCTCCTGGACGAGCGGTTCATCAATTTGCAATCGGCCGGCAGTGTCAAAGATGAGGACGTTGCGCTGGTTGGCGGCGGCGAATTCGAGCGCCTCCCGGGCGATCTTGAGCACATCAGTCTCCCCTTTTAGCAGGAAGACAGGCACGTCGAGCTGTTTGCCGAGAGTCTCAAGCTGTTCCATGGCGGCCGGGCGATAGACATCGCACGCGACCAGAAGCGGCGCACGGCCCTGTTTTTGCAGAAGCCGGGCGAGTTTGCCCGAAGAGGTCGTTTTCCCTGAGCCGTGGAGTCCCACCATCATGATCGAACTGGGCGAGGCATCCAAAGTCAGACTGGCATTTTCAGATCCCAGCAGCGCCACCAGTTCGTCGTGGATGATTTTGATGACCTGCTGGCCGGGATGAATGCTCTGGATGACCTGCTCCCCGATGGCCTGCTGCTTGACGCGTTCGATGAAGTCGCGCGCCACCTTAAAGTTCACGTCTGCATCGAGCAACGCCATGCGAACATCCCGGAGCGAATCCGATACATTGGCGTCGGATATCTTTCCGAGGCCGCGAAGGTTCTTGAATGCGTTCTGGAGCTTGCTGCTGAGCGAATCAAACATGCCCGGACCCTAAGCCAGGCGAGGCGGTCTCATCAAAATAATTCGGAGGCACTGGATCGTACTGGATTCAACCGATAGCAGTTCGATGCTGCGTTTCATGAAGGACGCGTAGATTTAGTTCACGACATTCTGCGGTTTACCCGCCTTGAATGCCCGGACGTTGGCTATGCTGGTCTCCATCAGCCGGGCCCGTGCAGCACGTGTGGCCCAGGCAATGTGCGGCGTGATCAGGCAATTCTCCGCCAATAACAGCGGGTTCGCCACCGGCGGCGGTTCGACCGCGAGGACATCCAGTGCGGCGCCAGCCAGCCGTCCCGAATTGAGAGCGTCTGCCAAAGCTGCTTCTTCCACGAGCGGACCACGGCTGGTGTTGATCAGGAAAGCCGTCGGCTTCATCAAACGAAGACGCGCGGCATTCACGAGGTTTTTGGTTTCGGGAGTCAGCGGACAATGCAGACTGATGACATCGCTTTGCCGGAACAAGTCGTCAAGATCCGCCCGCGCCATCCCCGGCGGAAGATCCGATGTCCGACGTGTTGCCACGAGGACTCGCATTCCGAAGGCGAGCGCCAATTCCGCGACCGCGCGGCCAATCCGACCGAAACCGATGATGCCCATCGTCAGCCCGTCCAGCTCAATGAGCGGATGATCCCAATAACAGAAATCCGGAGAGCGGGACCATCGGCCATCGCGCACAGACTTCGCGTGATCACCGGCATGCTGGGTGAGTTCGAGCAGCAGGGCGAACGTCATCTGCGCAACCGAGCGCGTGCCGTACGTGGGAACATTGGAAACATCGATCCCGCGTTCGCGCGCTGCGGCCACATCGACGATGTTGTAGCCAGTGGCGGTGACGCCGATGTAGCGCAGGTCTGGCAACTGCGCGATTTGTTCGCGCGCGATTGCCACCTTGTTGGTGATGAGGACTGAAGCCGCCGTCGATCGGGGAACGACTTCGCCGGGGGCGCTTCGTTCGTGGATTTCACATTCGCCCAGCGCCCGGAGCGGCTCCCAGCTCAGGTCGCCCGGATTCAACGTGTGGCCATCAAGAACAACAATCTTCATTGCCGGGCGGGGTGGGTGTTCAGCAATGGATCCTCAGTACTTCGTCACCAATTTGTCCGCGCCCAACCCAAGTGTTTTGGTGAACTGAGCCGCTCTGCCCAACAGCATTCCCACATCGCTGGTCACGGCGATGAATTGAAACCCTTCCGCGATCCGGCGCTTCGCCGCATCCGCATCGAGAACGTGGATGCCCGTGGCCACATTGTATTTCGCGGCGGTCTTTTGGATATGTTTCAGGGCATCGATGAACTCCGGCGCATCGCTTTCGAACGCCGGTTTCTTGCCCATCGATTTGTGAAGGTCATTGGGGCCGATGAAAACGACATCAATTCCCGGAACGCTCAGAATCTCGTCCGCCGCTTCGATGCCTTTGACGTGCTCGGCCATGACGACGACAAGAATCTCCTCGTTTGCGCGATCGTAATAGGTCGCCGCGTCCGTCCCGAAATTCGCCGCGTGCAGGTTTCCCCCAACCGAACGCTGACCTCCCGGCGAGTAGCGAGCCGCATTGACGACCGCTTCCGCTTCCGCCTTCGAGTTCACCATCGGAACAATGACTCCCCAAGCGCCGGTATCGAGAACGCGCTTGATGTTCTCGACTGAGTTGATCGGCACACGAACAAGCGGCACGCAACCAGCCCCGGCTATAAGCCCGAAGGATTGAGCGGCACTTTCGAACGATGTCGGGCTGTGCTCGAGCTCGACCGTCAGCCAGTCGAAGCCTGTCCTGGCCATGAGCTGGCCGACCATGGGATCGGGCAATGTGAGCCAGGTGCCGACGCTGCTCTCGCCGCGTTTGAGTTTGGAACGGACGTGGTTGGTTTTCATTTTGTGTGCTGAAGCAAATGCGTTTCTTCCAGTGCGCCACTTGATGCGCTACTTGATTTTGGCTCGAAGCGCGGAGGAATTAAACACCTCGGGATTGACGATGAATTGCGGTTTGCGTCCGTTCATCAAGTCCACGATGGCGTGAGCGGCGGTGATGCTGACGCGTTCGCCGGTTTCGCTGGCATAGGAAGCCAGATGAGGAGTCAGCAGGAGGTTCGGCGCCGTCCGGAAAGGATGATCCTTGGGGAGCGGCTCGGTCACGAACGTATCGAGCGCCGCGCCGGCGATCCGTTTTTCCTGGAGCGCCTTCAGAAGAGCGGCTTCGTCCAACAACGCGCCACGGGCTGCGTTGATGATGTAGGACGTTGGCTTCATGCGCCGCAAATGTGCTTCGCCGATGAGTCCGCGGTTTTCCGGAGTCAGCGCGGCGTGAATGGAGAGGAAGTCGCATTGGCTGAGAAGTTCATCCAGCGGGACAAAACGGACCCCGATCTTCTCGGCTTCCGGGTTCGGCGCGATGTCATGGCCGAGCAATCGCATGTTGAAGCCTGTCGCCCGGCGCGCCATTGCCTGGCCGATGCGGCCACAGCCGAGGATTCCCAAAGTTTTTCCGTGAACATCATGGCCCCACACGGGCTTCCACTCGCCTTGAACCATGTTCAAGTGGCCCAGATGAATGCGCCTCGCCATGCTCAGAAGCAGGGCGAACGCGCAGTCCGCCACCGTCTCGTTCAACAGCCCCGGCGTGTAGGCAACGACGACCCCATTGGCCGTCGCCGCGGGAATATCAATGGAGTCATAACCCACGCCCCAGCGAGAAATGAGCTTGAGTTGTTTTGCGGCGGGAGAGCCCAGCACCTGGGCTGTGAACTTGTCGGTGCTCGCGAACACAACATCATTTCCGGCAAGCAGCGGCTCCAGAACATCGGCAGGCAGCGGACCGCGTTTCGGTGGATCGACAATCTCGCAACCGGCGTCGCGCAGGAACTGGAGCGCGGATTGACCAACCTCATCGAGCGTGCGAGCCGTGATCAATACTTTCCATGACATGGCGGCGAGTGTAGCGAGGGTCGGGTGACCGGCAATTTGAAAAGCGCGACAATTGAAAACCGTGACTTGGCGCTGCCATCCAAGAGTAACTTGCTCTGGCGCCCCTCCAAATTCTCCCAGCAGTTCTCATTTTGAACGTGGGTGCGGCGATTCAACTGGCGGCGCGCGACCGGTCCCCGGTCGCAGCGTGCCCGAGCGGACGAGAGATCCTGCAATTCCTCTGAGATTTTCGTCAGGCCAACCCGCTGCGGGCGGGGACCGCCCGCGCGCCGGGACAGTCCGTGTTCAAAATGAGAATTGCTGATTGCCCCCAGCTTCGGCTTGCCGCGCTCCTGGCTCGCCGGTTTAATCGCCCTCCATGCATTGGCATAAAGTCACCCTCATCGGCGTGGGCCTTCTAGGCGGATCGCTGGGCCTCGCGCTCAGGCAGCGCCGCCTTGCCAGCCATGTCGAGGGTTACGTTCGACGGACATCGAGCGTCGGCGAATGTCAGAAAGCCGGCGCGGTGGACAAAGCCTCTGGCGACTTGTCAGTCGCCGTCGCCGATGCGGACCTCGTCGTCTTTTGCACTCCGCTGTCGCAGATGAAAACGCTAGCCCAGGCAATGCTGCCTTCGCTCAAGCGCGGAGCCATCGTCACAGATGTAGGCAGCGTCAAGGCGAGTGTCGTGAGTGATCTGGAGCCAATGTGCTCGAGCGTCGGCGCGTTTTTTGTCGGCAGCCATCCGATGGCAGGGGCTGAGAAAATGGGAGTCAGCGCGGCTCGCGCGGACTTGTTCCAGAGCGTGACTTGCGTTCTGACGCCAACCAACTCCTCCGCTTCCCATGCGGTCGAACAACTCAAGACGCTTTGGCAGGCGGTTGGATCCAAGGTGATGCTTCTAACTCCGGAGCAACACGATGAACTGGTCAGCCGCTCCAGTCATCTGGTTCATGTGATTGCAGCGGCGCTGGCCAGTCACGTTCTCGATCCGGCACATGGCCCGGCGCAATCCACATTGTGCGCCAACGGATTTCGTGACACCACGCGAGTCGCCTCCGGCTCCTCCGAGATGTGGCGGGATATCGCACTGGCCAACAGTAATCACCTTCAAAATGAACTGACCTCTTACATCGAAAAGTTGGAGCGTCTCCGTCACTTGCTCGCGCAAGGAAAGCCGGATGAAATCCAGCGATTTTTTGAGCAAGCCAAGGGCCTCCGCGATCAATGGCGCGCCGGCGGAGCGTCGCCCTCGCCGGAGTAGCAGAATCAGGATTCGATCGCCGAATTGAACTCGATCAAAAAGGTAACCATTCATACTGACGGTGGTTGCGAAGGCAATCCAGGGCCGGGTGGCTGGGCGGCTGTTTTGCGGCACGGGGAACATTCTCGTGAACTTGCCGGTGCCGAGCCTGCCACCACCAATAACCGTATGGAACTCCAGGCCGCCATCGCCGCGCTTGCGGCATTGAAGCAGCCCTGCGAGGTCACGCTTTACACCGATTCCCAATATCTCCGTCAGGGAATCACCCAATGGCTGAGGAACTGGAAGCGCAATGGTTGGCGCACCACGGATCGCAAACCGGTCAAAAATGATGACCTCTGGCGGCAGTTGGACGAACTCGCCATCCGCCACCGCATCGAGTGGAAGTGGCTAAAGGGTCATGCCGGCCATCCGGACAACGAACGTTGCGACGTGCTCGCTGCTGCGGCAATTGCCCAGCTGCGAAAGGAGCTTTCACCCTCTCAAGTCAAAATGGCGCATGATGCTTTTCTCGCCAGCCGCGACTCCGGCCGTGAGCAGCCCGGGCTCCTTTGATTTGCTCCAGACAGCGGAGGCTTATTTCAGAAATGGCAACCCACGCCAAACCGGGGCTCAATGCTCGGACCAAATCGGCGTTCTTCCGCGGTTCAAAGAATCCCTGCCTCGCCTCGAAGCTTTCCCCGGCCGGGGCGGTCCGTCATGGTCTCCTCATGAAACCAAGCCTGACGGACACGCTGTGTACACGGTGCGGGATGTGTTGCGACGGTTCTTTGTTTGCCGACGTGGAGCTGGCCAACGCGACCGAAGCTACAGCACTGGAGGTCATGGGGCTGGAAATCGAAGACGATGACGAGAGCGGTGGACTGCTGCTACAGCCGTGTGGGGCGTTGAGGGGAAAACGGTGCAGCATCTATGCGTACCGCCCGGAGTGTTGCCGGACGTTTGAGTGCCGGTTGCTGCAGAACGTGCGTCTTGGCACGACGACCCTGGACCGGGCTGGTGAGCAGATCGCGGAAACGATGAGACGGATCATGCTGGCTCGCAAACTGGCGGCCGAGCTGGGGCAACGGGACACGCGTCTGCCGCTAATGGAGCTTTGCACCGAGGCGCTCACGCTTGCGGATGAAGCTGCTGCGAATCCAGCTCTGAATCGGAAGCGCGCCAGGCTGGAGGTAGAGATGAAGGCCGTGGAGCGGTTGATCCGGAAATGGTTTCTGGGAGTGGAAGAACGACATTGATGGGCAGATCAGCCGCTGGAAAACACACCAGTGCCCGTCTCCTTCCCTCGCACTATTGCGCGCATCCACAACCGTCACGCGATCAATTTCCGAATCAACGCGCCTTCCACATCTGTCAGCCGGAAGTCCCGGCCTTGAAAACGGAAGGTAAGCTTTTCGTGATCCAGCCCGAGCAAATGAAGAATCGTCGCGTGCAAGTCATGTACATGGGCACGGTCCTCCACAGGTGAGAAACCAAGCTCATCCGTCTCGCCGAGCACCAGGCCCGGTCTCGTTCCGCCGCCGGCGAACCACATGGTGAAGGCGTCGATGTGATGATTACGTCCGGTTTTCTCACGCGCTTCCCCCATCGGTGTGCGGCCAAATTCTCCTCCCCACATCACGAGCGTATCATCGATGAGGCCGCGCGATTTCAG
Organism: Pedosphaera sp.; assembly: GCA_009695275.1. Lineage (GTDB taxonomy): Bacteria > Verrucomicrobiota > Verrucomicrobiia > Limisphaerales > F1-12-MAGs170 > F1-120-MAGs170. Next base: position 8,776 of record SIBF01000155.1, read on the forward strand.
ATCCTTCACCAGCGCGGCGCACGGTTGATCCACTTCATGCACGACTTTCTCGAAATCTCCTTCGAGCGTCTGGCCTGGACCGCCATGTGAATCCCAATCCGCGTGATAAAGCTGGATGAATCGCACACCACGTTCGACCAGCCGCCGTGCCAGCAGACAATTTCGCGCGAAGCCGGGCTCCTCCCGCTTCGCGCCGTAGAGCGAGAGCGTGGCATCGCTTTCTCCTCGCAAATCGGTCAACTCAGGCGCGCTGGATTGCATTCGGTACGCCATCTCGTAGGAAGCGATGCGCGTGGCAATCTCGGGATCTCCAGTCTCAACGAGACGCGCGAGATTCAGATCGCGGATGGCGTCGAGCGCGCGGCGCTGGCTGGGTGCGGAAATCTCCTTGGGCGTGGAAAGATTCAAAATCGGTTCCGCGCCGGAGCGCAGCGGTACGCCTTGGAATTGGGTCGGCAGGAAACCACTGCCCCAGTTCACCGGTCCACCGCGCGGACCTCTCGGCCCGCTTTGTAGAACGACGAAGCCAGGCAGATTCTGCGACTCGCTCCCGATGCCGTAAGTCACCCAGGCTCCCATGCTCGGGCGTCCGAAAATGCCCGAACCGGTGTTCATGAAGAGCTTTGCAGGAGCATGATTGAAGAGGTTCGTCGCGCACGATTTGACGATGGCAATGTCATCCACGATCCCCGCCGTGTATGGCAGCAGCTCACTTACCCAGGCGCCACTCTGGCCGTGTCGCGCAAATTGCCTTTTCGTGCCCAGCAGCGTCGAGCGATTCTTAAACGAGGAATCCATGAAGGCGAAGCGCTTCCCCTCAAGGAACGAATCGGGAATCGCCTGCCCGTGCAGCGCGGTGAGCTTCGGTTTGTGGTCCCATAACTCGAGCTGCGATGGCCCGCCCGCCATGAACAGTTGAATGATCGACTTCGCCCTTGCGGGAAATTGCGTCGGCTTCGGCGCAAATGAGTTGGCGAGGTTGGGTTTTCCTTCAGGAGAGGCAGATGATTTCCATTCCCCAAGCAAGGAAGCCAGGGCGACGCTGCCCAAACCCATCCCGCACTTGCCAAAGAAGTGGCGGCGGGTGACTGCGGGCGTGTTTGAAAGGGCCGGATTCACAGGTGTTACGAGAACTGAGTCTTAACTCTCGACGAACACTAATCAACGCGAAATAAATAACCAGCCGCGTCACGTGGAATCATGCATGGCCGGTTTGTTGCCACAGCTCGGTTTTCAGGAGCGCGGCGTTTACGCCGCTTCAATGTTCATTGGCAAATCGAGCTTGAAGCGGTCTAAAGCCCGCGCTCCTGCAGCAACGTTGGCAACTGACCGGATAGGCATGCTTTTGGAACAAGTTCCACCTGCCTCGCTCGTGCCAGCCTGATCAACTAGGACCACCACTGAGCCAGCCGACTGCGACTCGAATCAAAGCTGGCCCATCGCCTTGTCCAGCGCGGCATAGAGCTGGCTCATGGACGATTCGGTCTCGTCGCCCATGTTCGAGATTCGAAACGTGGTGCCCTTGATCTTTCCGTAGCCGCCGTCGATCAGGAATCCCTGATCCTTCACGAGCTTCTGCAGCTTCGCCACATCCACGACGCGTCCACCTGGTTTCGCGCCATTGTTAATGCAACAAAGCGTGATGGATTCAAAACCCGCTTCGGGGAAGGTTGTGAACCCGTGGCGCGCAGCCCAGTCGCGCGTTGATTGATTTGTCCGGCCATGACGCGCGTAGCGGTTCTCCAGTCCTTCCGCGAAGAAATCCTCCAGCTTCGAGGCCAGCGCATACACATGGCCGATGCTGGGCGTGCTCGGCGTCATGCTCTGCTCCGCATTCTTCTGAAACTCGACAAAGTCGAAGTAGTAGCCCCGATCCTTCATCGTCCCCGCCTTTTTCAGCGCAGCTTCGGAACAGGTAAAGACCGTGAGTCCCGGGGGAAGCGCGAAGGCCTTCTGAGTGCCGGCGAGCAGCACATCGATCCCGAGTTCGTCAAACTTCAGCGGCAGCGCGCTCATCGAACTGACGGCATCCACGATGAACATCACGTCCGGATACTTCGCCTTTAGCGCTGCAATCTCGCCGAGCGGCGACATTGTCCCGGTGGACGTTTCGTTGTGGATCAAGGTCAGCGCGTCGAACTGCCCGGTCTTCAGCTTCGCATCGATCTGCTCCGCACGAATGGGCGAACCCCAGGGCACCTGAAGCGCCTCGGCTTGCTTGCCGCAGCGTTGCGACACATCCAGCCACTTGTCCGAGAAAGCCCCGCACATGCAGTTGAGCACCTTCTTCGAGACCAGATTGCGGACGGCGCCCTCCATGACTCCCCATGCAGACGACGTGCTCAGGCAGACGAGCCGCTTCGTGACGAGCAACTGCTGGAGTTGTGGCTGCATCTTCGCGTAGAGGTCTTTGAATCCCTGGCCGCGGTGGCCGATCATCGGCGAACAAAAGGCGCGAAACGTTTTGTCACTGACTTCGACTGGTCCCGGTATGTGGAGCTTTACATGTCCCATAAAAATAAGGGCGCGAATTTTTCACAAGCGACCGGGACTGGCAAGGGCGCATTTGAGTGGGGACGAATCGACGTCGCCGCATTCATCAAGTGTTTAACCATGAGAACAGCAGCCTCTCGTCAGGCATGGCACTCCAACTGTTTCGGTGCGGCGGTTTATCAAACCCGCGCAAAAAAGAGGATGCAGACAGTCCTAAAACCATTTTCAAATTTATCTTGCCACGTAATAACTACATGTGTAGTCATTAAGCCGCAACTCATAGTCACGCAATCAAACACGTGCCAAAAGCACCCGACATCACCGAAGCCGAATGGAAGATCATGAAGATCCTTTGGGCCAGATCGCCGCTGCCGGCCTACGACATCATAGAGGCGCTGGCCCGCGAGCAATGGCATCCCAACACCGTCAAGACCATGCTCACCCGACTGACGAGGAAGAAGGCGCTCAAGGTCGCCAAATACAAGAACCTCCACCTCTACTCGCCCCTCGTCACGGAAGAAGAGGGTGTTCATGCCGAGAGCGATGACTTCCTGCAGCGCGTCTTTGGCGGAGCGATCCGGCCGCTGCTGGTGCATTTCGCCAGAAAACAGAAGCTCACCAAGGCCGACATCGAGGAATTGAAGCGCATTCTGGAAAAGGAGAGTTGATATGGACCTTCCGCTCTCATCGAACGCGCGCTGGTGTTGCTCTGGCGCGCGTCCTGGCAAGCCTCCGTGCTGGTGCTGCTGGTGTTCCTGGCCCAGTGGGTTTTCGGACGCCGGCTCTCGCCCCAGTGGCGCTACACACTTTGGTTGCTCGTGGTCGTCCGCCTCTTGTGCCCGTCACACCGGCGAGCGGATGGAGTGTGTTCAACTATGGCGGCATTGAAGGCTTCAGCGCGGCGGGGTTTGATCGGTGGTCGCGCGGCGACAGGTTGGAAGTGAATTCCGAAGGCTCTCCTCAAGTCTCCACCGTTGCACCATCGGCGAACTCGATGGAATCATCGCCAACCGGCGTAGCCACCGCAGCCAGGCCGAGCCACCAGCCGGTTCCAAAAGCTCGACCTGTCATCCGCGATGCGCTGAGTTTCCTGTCGCGGCAGCTCGCCTGGGTTTGGTTTCTCGGCGCGCTGGCGTTGAGCATGCGGCTGGCGTGGGGCAACTATTTGTTCGGACTGCAACTGCGGCGGCGACGGCCCATCGGTGAGCCATCCGTGCTGGCACTGATGGAGGAATGTCGCCAGCGAGTGGGCGTCCGGCAGCCATTGACCTTGGTGGAGGCGCCCGAATTGGACAGCCCGGCGTTGTTCGGCTGCTTCCGTTTGAAACTGCTGCTCCCCGAGAAGATGGCCGAGCGTTTTTCCCCGGCCGAATTGCGCCACGTCTTTCTGCACGAACTGGCCCACGTGCGCCGCAGGGACGCTGCCATCAACTGGCTGACAACAATTCTGCTGACGCTGCATTGGTTCAATCCGGTGCTTTGGTTCGCGTTCCATCGGATGCGCGCGGATCGGGAAGTGGCCTGCGACGCCCTGGCCCTGGCGCACGCGCGCGAAGGCGAGACCAAGCCTTACGGCCAGACCGTGATCAAAGTGTTGGAAGGTTTCACTCAACCCACCGCCATTCCCGGTTTGGTGGGCATCCTCGAAGACAAACAACAAATCAAAAGGAGAATAGCCATGATCGCACAGTTCAAGAAATCCTCCGGGTGGCCCGCGCTCGCCGTGGCACTGGTGGCACTGCTGGGTTGCGTTTCGCTGACGGACGCGAAGCGAGACAAAACAACCGCATCAAACCATTCAAGAGGTAGCGCCAGCTCTACAGGCTTGTCCGCCATCGCCGGAGGCCAACCGCTGATCCAGAAGATTGTATCGGATGCAGTTGGCCCCTGGGTGGCATCTTCTGATGCCGACCCTTCGCCGGATGGCCGCTATTTGTCCTACGTGAACTGGACCCACGGCAACCTCGCGGTCTATGACACCAAGATCGGCGAGATGCGCAATCTCACCACCGCAGGCACCTGGAATCCGCCGGACCAGTTCACTTTCGGGTGGATTTGGTCGCCCGACAGCACGCAGATCGCCTACTTGTGGATGAAGGGGGAAAGTGGCGACCTCCGAATCATCCACCGCGACGGCGGAAAACCGCGCATCCTCGTGCCGTCGGATAAAGGTGGTAGGATGGCCCCGCAGGTGTGGTCGAAGGACGGGCGGTTCATTCTCGCAACGACATTCCCGAGGTCGAAGACCGGCACCAACCACCTTCAAATTCAGTTGGTCGAAGTTGCGACCGGCAAAGTCAGAGTGGTGAAGGAATTCCCTGGCCCGACCGCGTGGGTGACAGTCACGATGTCGCCGGACGAAAAGCACATCGCCTATGATTTCCCTGGCAACTATCAGTTGAAATACATGGGCAAGGAATCCGTGCCGAACCAGATTCGCATCGTCGATCTCGATGGCTCAAATGACCGGTTGTTCATCGACCATCCAGCGAACGATCTTACTCCGAAATGGATGCCGGACGGAAAGCATCTGCTCTTTTTGAGCGATCGCTCGGGCGAGCAGGCGCTCTGGGCTGCGCCCGTAAAGGATGGCAAAACGGAGGGTGAGTCAAAGTTGGTCCGCGACGGGATTGCGGGCGCACGACTCCTCGGAACCGCCAGCGACGGGACGATTTACACATTCACTCGCACGCCGCGAATGAACGTATTCACGGCCAAAGTTGATTTCGAAACCGCCACTATGCAACCGCCCAAAATCGCATCGCTGCGCAACGATGGGCGAAACCGATCTCCACGCTGGTCCGGCGATGGAACTCAACTGGCCTATGTGTCGCGCCGTCACACCGGCGACCTGGTTGCAACCGCCGTCTTTCAGGACGCCGCCACCGGCAGGGAACGGGTCGTGGAGAATTTCAATATGACTGATTTCTGGGCCCGGCCTCTCCGGTCGCCCGACCTGAGCAAGCTGATCGCTCCGGCGATGGTTCTGGCGCGTGGCGATAATTCCCTCGCTTTGCAGGTGGCCGATGTAGCGACTGGCCAGAGCTCTATTGTCGTCGCTAGGAGCCTGTCGGACTTAGCTCGTTTTCGGACAAAATCATTGATTTTGGACCATCAAAACACCTTCACCGAAAATCAAAACGCGTCATATCGAATCGTAGAGCGTCGGATTTAATACGTGTACGTAAGTCCGACAGGCTGCTAGGAACGCGGATTTCGGGAATTATTCCCTGGACGGAAAACACTTGATCTACCGTGATTACAATTGGGGCGGGACCAATGGCGGCGGTCAAATCATCGAGCGCGACCTCAAGTCAAACCTGGAACGAGTAATTCTCCGCACGGACGCCAGTTACAGGAAGCCGCTCCTACTTTCACCCAACGGCGCCAAGCTGGCATACATCGAACAGCGCTTCGACCCCAAGGCTGAAGACAAAGCCGTGCTCTTTATTGCCAACCGAGCCGACGGGGTGACCCAGGCGGCACTGCCATTGAATTAGATTGCAAGTGGTTTATAGTTAGATATTTACATTGTACAAATTGGACTGCGCACCTATTAGCCTTGGGATGCGAACAATTCTGCATGATATTCCTGAGCATCTCATCATCCTTGTCCCAGCACTCCGCGCCAGGCTGCGCGATCCAAATTTCTTGGCGCGGCATCGCGTGCGGCCCGAGGACTTCACACGCCACCGCCAACTGACTTTTCCAGTGCTGTTGCTTTTCCTCCTCCAAAAAACCGTCAAATCCATCCAGCGCCATTTGC
>SIBF01000156.1 GCA_009695275.1 Pedosphaera sp.
TGGTAAGTCGTGGCGCCGAAGGGCCAACAGAAGCATTCGTGGGAGATTTCATCCCATTCAAAGGTGGGGCTTTAGACACCTTGTGTCTAGGAAAATCTTCAACTCACGCCGCCGCACTCACATCCCCAAGCCCGGCGAAATGCCGTGTCACCCGGGCCGCTCTGCGCGTTGTTGTTTTGTTGTACCGATGAATTATCTTTAAGCAGCCTTGGCCAGCTCGATGGGCGTCGCCGAGGCGGGTTCGCTCAGATCGCTCTCGCCCGCTTCATTCGCGGCGGAGACATACACTTGATACAGTTGTCCCGGCTCCAAGCCCGAGAGCACCAGCGTGGGGGTAGGGGAGCTACCCCCGAACACCGGTTCCGGCTCTTCCAGATTTGCCTGCGTGAAGAAACGATAATGCGTCGCGCGCGGCGAGGCATCGCACGTCGCCAGGATTTGGCCGAAACCGTAGCTGATCGCCGTCACATTCTGCGGAACCGCGGGCGTGCTCGATGCGCCGGGGATGTTCAAACCGAACGCCAGCCAGCGCTGGTCATACGCACCGATCTGCTGCCTCAGCTCATTGCACAAGCCGCGCAGCCGTTCCCTCATCGCCGTCAATGCCTCATCACGCGGCTCCCGGGCCAGGCCGGATGCCAGCCGTCCCTGCGTCACCGCCGTCGCCGCATTCGACAAACTCGTGAGCAACGCCTGCGCCTGCTCCCCCGTGATCCCATGCGCCGCATCCTGCCATGCCGACTGCTCATCGAAGAGCGCCGCCAGCGCGCTCAGCAACGCGCTCAGAAACGAATAACTGTTGTCCACCGCGATCGAGTTATGAAAACCCGCCTGCGTCCATGATTGATTGCACTGCTCACCGAGATACTGCTTGAGATAATCCCGCGTGCGCTTGCACCACTCGTAACATCCATCCAACACCCCCGTGATACTCCTCGTATAACCCGTGGATCGCCGCGAAGTTCTGTTTGTAAGCCGCCTGAATTCCGATCAACTGCGAGAGATTCGCCGAGATCAATTCAGGCGTATTGAGCACCAGAGGGATGCTCCCGCCGATTTCCTGCGCACCCCGGAGGCACTTCCTCCCGAGCCCCGCAACCTCATCAAACTTCATTGGTATTTTGTTTGCCGGCATATTTGATTCCTTCCATCCAACCGGGTCCGCAAACCTCAAACACCCTGACGCACGAGAACATGGCGGACCCAACTACAAACACACCCTCGCACCAGCCGCGCCACACGGCGCAACTGGGACGGTCTTTAGCAGCAGCCTTGCCAACGGTGAAAAGCCCCCCGCCCGGATGAGCTCGAACCGCAGATGAACGCGGATCAACGCAGATAAACCATGGAGCCATGCCGATGAACCCGAACCGGCTCGCAGCGCTGCTCAAACCACAACGAGGAACATGAACCAAACTGACATTCTGAACCGCTAATCTGCGCTGATCTTCGCTAATCAGAATGGGGCTTTGGTGCTTCTCAGAGATCTTGAAATAGACCCGTCCAACGGAAAACTCCCGAAGCGAGTTCAGAAACGGTTTGTCCAGGTTTCCATTAGCGCAGATCAGCGCAGATTAGCCTCCCTGGAACCCCCTCTCCCCAACCTCTCCCCGTCCGACGGGGAGAGGGAGAAGACGCCTGCGGACGACGCCCCAACCAACAACTTCGGGATGCACGGCTTCACCCACCCACCGTCCCCTGCGTGTTCACGAACAAGGAATACATTGAAGTGCTGCCGCACATGAAGATCCGGTTGCGATGCAGTCCGCCAAAGCACAGGTTCGCGCAACGCTCCGGCAGATCAATCCGCCCGATCAATTTGCCTTCCGCGTTGAAGATCGCCACGCCATCGAGCCCCTCCCCCATGCCCCAGCCGACCCACAGATTGCCGTCCACATCCACGCGCATTCCATCGGGCGTGCCGCCAGGTTCGGCCGTAATCAATGTCCGGTGGTTTGAAAGCCGGGTATCGCTGTCCACCACATCGTAAGCCCGGATCAGCCGTGGTGATGTACCTGCTTCGATGATGTAGAGCTTTGATTCGTCCGGCGAAAAGGCGAGTCCGTTCGGGCGGTTAACGTCGCCAGCCACGAGGGATAATTTTCCTGTTTTGGAATCCCAGCGGTAAACATTGGTCGGCAGTTCGGCTCTTGCGATATGGCCTTCGTAGTAGCCAAGGAGGCCGAATGGCGGATCGGTGAACCAGATCGAGCCGTCGGATTTGCAAACGATGTCGTTCGGAGAATTAAGCGGTTTGCCGTCGAACCGATCAGCAATGACCGTGATGGCTCCGTCGTACTCGGTGCGCGTCACACGGCGGCTGCCGTGTTCGCAGGTGAGCAGGCGACCCTGAAAGTCACGCGTGTTGCCGTTGGAGTTGTTTGATGGTTTGCGGAACATGCTGACCGCGCCGGTTTCCTCCTCCCACTTCATGATGCGATTGTTGGGAATGTCGCTCCAGAGCAGGTAACGTCCGTCACCGAACCACACCGGGCCTTCGGCCCAGCGCATGCCCGACGCGATCTTCTCAACCTTCGCCAGATTGACGCGGTACCTGGCGAAGCTTGGATCGATGATCTTGATCAGTGGGTCCGGATAACGCTGGCTTGGCTGCCATTCCGCCACAGCGCCGGGCACGGTTGACAACACAGCGAACGCGCCGCCGGTGGTGAGGAATTGTCTGCGATTCATGGCAACAGCTTGAAGTTAACTATGGATTGGCGGGAGTGGCAGCTTTCGGAGCAGCTCCAACCGGATTCGCCTGAGAGTTCGTTGCGCCACGGTTCCCGCCACCACCGCGCCCACTTCCAGGGGGCGGCTGGCTCAGGAAAGCGGTGATTTCCTTGGATGCCTTGGTTTCAATGCCGGGCTTTTGGAGGAAGCCTAAATCGCGAAACCAGTCGATGAAGCGGTATTGCCAGGTGCCGAAAGGAATGGCGTTGCGGTCGGTGAGGCCGCTGGTCATGCGGCTCCCATCGCTCAAAGTGTCACCCGGATGCCGGCCATTGCCGTAAATGTGCATCTCAACATTGGGGATGCCGGCCTGTAGCATTGCGGCGAAGTACTCGTTGGCCCAGATGGCGTGAACCCGGTCACCAGCGCCGGCGCAAGTGATGAAGGCGGGTGGAGCATTGCGAGGAATCGGCGGACTTGCGCCACGCACGAATGGCGTCGGGCCCGGATAGATGATTCCGACGAAATCAGGCCTCGAAGAAACTCCCGACAGCGGATCAGCCGGAGCGCTGTTCGTCCTGTCAAATTCATCGAAAAGAATCGCCGCCGGAGAGGACAACTCCGCTCCAGCCGAGAAGCCCATGATGCCGATCTTGTTCGGATCGATCCGCCATTCCCTGGCATAAGCGCGCACCAGACGGATGGCTTGAAGGGCGTCGTTCACCGCATCGATTTTGGGACTGTAACCATCCCTGCGAAGACGATTGCGCAGAATGATGGTGTTGACGCCGTAGTTGTAAAAGAACGGAACGAAATCCGCGCTCTCACCGCCAACATTGAGCGTATTATGCCCGCCGCCCGCTGCTAGGATGATGGCCGCTCCAGTATTCAAACCGCCATCCACCGTGTGAACTTCGATCGAAGGATTGTGGATATTGACGATGCTGCTGATTCTGCCCGGCACCGCCTGGCTCATGTTGTATTGCTCGGCTTCGCGGATGCGCTCCATTTTCAGCAAAGGCGATCCAGGAGGATATAGCGGCACCACGACACCGCCTGGCAGGATGGGTTGGGGAACGTATGGAGCGTCGTTTGTAGGCCCCGGTTTGGGCAAAGCCATCGGGGCGGGCAGCGGCGGCAGCGGAGGGCGGACTGGAGCAGCAACCGGCGGCTGACCATCCTGGGCTGACGTTGCAGCCACCAGCAGCGCCAAAGCAAAGATCTGAGTAATCCAGTGTTTGATTCGATTTCTATTCAGAAGGTTGCAAATTCTCATAATGGCAAATCGGGTTGAGGCACCAGTGTCTAATCACAATCAGACCTCCTGCCAAGGTTTTGTACTAATCCGAGACACCAGATCGCTTCAGTGAACCCTATTCACACGCCATGAGTGTCGAACAATGCCCGGCCTTGACCGACTGAGCGAAGTGAAGGAGCGTCAAGGCCACGCAGAGTTGAACGAGCCCGCATAAAAGCACTTTTCTGAAAAGGGCCTGAGCTTGAGACCACTCGAACTTTCCCGGCGTGTCTCTGGGGTGCCTAGATTCATCTCGACCGTGAGGTTCCAATCCAGCTCAGGTCCTATCATCATGATCACGTTGAACAAACCGATGTGGAAAGCACACTTCCAAGCCGCGATTCTGATGGCTCCCGCGCTGTTGATCTGGGTGATTGGCGGCATTTTTGTATTTCCAAAACTCAAGCAAATCCTGGCCGACACCGGCGCGGACCTGCCGCTCACGGTCAGCGCTTTGCGGGTCTCGGATTTCTTCATGCAGAACGGGATTTGGATCGCGCTCTCCGCGATCCTCAGTCTCGTTCTGCTGGAATGGCGTGTGAGCCTGTGGCCGCGATGCCGGAGCGTTTGCCTGAGTGTCGTGATTTTCTGTGTGAATACGAGCGTGCTCCTGCTGCTTTCCTTCTTGCTGGTATCGCTCCTCATGGTGATCCCCGACTTGATTCGAAAATAATGAATCCGGGATTCAATATCCCGCAGTCTCGCAACACTCACGCGAAAGATGACAAGCGGCCATGTCACCGAAAATCACTATGTGTCACCGGAGCGTGCGTCGGAGCTTTTCTCGATCCGCGGTAGGCGGCTGACAGGCGCGGCCGGTGCAGAGATACACAACCGGTTTACCGTCGATCAACGTCAAGGTCTTCGCAAACTCTTCAACGGGCCCGGCCACTCCCAGGACCACTTTATTCGGCTGATATACAGAGTGAACGGTGCGGAGCAGATCACGCGTGGATAAGGATTTCGGATCGCCAACGATGACAGCGCGCTTCGGTTCTTCGAGCATGTAATCGAGAGCCAGCAGCAAGTGAGGCACGGCTTGGGGAAGGCGTTGGAGACGGTCAGCAAAAAGCCGGATGGTGCGTTCTCCTGCTTCTTTGAAGTCCGTTCGTTCGGTGATCGCTCCGAGTTTTAGGAGCGCGAGCGCTGCGACAGAATTCCCCGAGGGCTGCGCTCCGTCGTAATCCTCCTTCACCTGCAAGATCAGATCCTTCGAGCTGCGTCCGCTCTGCCAGAAGCCGCCGTGTTCCTTGTCGTAAAACCGGGTCATCATCCCTTCAGCAATCTGAAGGGCGAATTCGAGGTGTCGCGAATCAAGCGTGGCTTCATAAAGGTCGAGCACGCCGGCGAGGAGATTGGCGTAAGCATCGAGCAATTGTACCGAGTCCCTTTCTCCCGCGCGCCAGCGGTGAAAAAGCGTTTTTGTGGCCGGATCCCAAAGTTTGGCTCGCAAAAAGGCGACGTTCTTTTCGGCAGCGCGCTCAAAAGTCTCGTCTCCTAGCACTGCAAAGGCGCGGGCGATGGCACCGAGCATCATGCCGTTCCACGACGCCAGCACCTTGTCATCAAGATGAGGCCGGATCCGCCTGGAGCGCACTTCAAACATTTTTCGCTTCGCCTCCTGAAGCAGCCCAACATCAGCCGGCGGCACCTTTTCCTGCGCGATGCTGAGAACATTCTGGTTGGGCAGAGGGTTTGGATCGCTGTGATCAACAAAGTTCCCTTTCTCGGTGATTCCAAAATAGCGGACAGCCACATTAAATTCCTCCGCAGTGAGCAGTGGGGACAGTTCAGCGCGGGTCCAGCAGTAGAACTTCCCCTCCTTGCCTTCGCTGTCCGCGTCCTCCGCGGAATAGAATCCTCCTTCCGCATGTGTCATGTCGCGCAGGACGTAACGAAGTATGTCACGAGCCACGTCCGCGAACCGCTGATTGCCGCTCACCAGGAAGGCATCGAGGTAGAGGTTCACCAACTGCGCGTTGTCATAGAGCATCTTCTCGAAATGTGGCACGAGCCACTGCGCATCGACGGAGTAGCGCGAGAATCCGCCGCCGAGATGATCGTAAATACCGCCGTTGGCCATCATGTCACAGGTATGCAGCACCATCTTCACGAGGGCCTGCTCGTTCGAACGAACGCCGTGGCGGAGCAGAAACGAGGGCTGGCTGGGTCTGGGGAATTTGGGGGCCCCGCCGAATCCACCGAAACGCGAATCATACTCATCCTTCAAGTGTGCTGCCGCGTTGTTGAGCACAGGCTGTCCAAGATGTAAATCAAGAGTGGGTTCCTGCGCGACATGAGCTTCGAGTTTTTGGTGCAGATCCGAAGCTGAAGAGTTCACGTCGCCACGGCGTTTCTCCCAGAGATCGGCAATGTGCTGGAGGATCTGGAGGAAGCTGGGGCGTCCGTGGCGTGGTTCCGGCGGAAAGTAAGTTCCTCCGTAGAAGGGCTTAAGTTCCGGGGTGAGAAAAGCGTTCAGAGGCCAGCCGCCCCCTTGCCCCATCGCCTGCACGGCTGTCATGTATATCTTGTCCACGTCCGGGCGCTCCTCCCGATCCACTTTGATGCTTACGAAGTGTTCGTTGAGAAATGATGCGAGCGCCTCACTCTCGAACGATTCGCGTTCCATGACGTGGCACCAATGGCAGGTCGAGTAACCAATGCTCAAGAGAATCGGTTTATTCTCCGTACGAGCCCTGGCAAACGCTTCCTCGCCCCACGCATACCAATCCACGGGGTTGTGCTGGTGCTGGAGAAGATAGGGAGATTTCTCGCGGGCGAGTCGATTGGTGTGCGTATGGGCGGATGAAGGCGCTGACATGGCTTTAGCGGATCTGAGAGGAGTTGAAGTGGGAAGGTTTGCCGCGCGGCATCCGTTGAGAATCACGCCGAAGCATAAGCCCGCCGCCAGCCCGGTGATGGTTCTGATCATTGCCAATAATGGGATGCAGGGCGGAAGCAACCACTCGATCGATTCTTCACCAGGGCACCCACGAAGCCCCGATGGCCCCAATCTCATCGCCCGGGAGCGCCCGAAAGCTCTCCCAATAGTGGTTCTCGTCCTGGCCTGTCCCGCTGATGAATTGGGATTACTCGCCGCCGTCGCCTTTGCCACCGCTTTCGTTGCCGAGGTTCTCGATCAATTTAATCAGGGGCAGGAACAATGCGATGACGATGCTACCGACAATGATGGCTAGAAATACGATCATGATCGGCTCCAGCAGTGAAGTCATGGCCGCGACGGCGTTGTCCACTTCGTCGTCGTAGTTATCGGCGATCTTCATCAACATTTCAGGCAGAGCGCCGGTTTGTTCGCCGACATCCACCATGCTGATGACCATGGGCGGAAATACATTGGAAGCCTCAAGAGGAGCTGTGATGGTCTCGCCTTCCTTGACGCTCTCATGGACAGCCCTCACCGCCTCGCCGATGATGACGTTACCAGAAGTTTCTTTGACGATGGTGAGAGCCTGCAGGATGGGAACACCGCTGCTGACCAGTGTGCCGAGCGTCCGCGTGAAGCGGGAGATGGCGACCTTGTTGATGATCGGGCCGAGGAGCGGCATGTGCAGTTTGAATTTGTCGAAGAGACGGCGCCCGATTTTAGTTTTGAGTGAGAGCCGGAAGAGGATGAACGCGATGACGATTCCGCCCAAAACATAGAGGAATTGATTGGCGATCGCGTCGCTGATATTCAGCACGAAAACGGTGAAACCCGGCATGGCGGCGCCATCCAGCATGTCCGCAAAGATGGTCTTGAATTTCGGAACGACAAACACCATCAGGATGCCAAGAATCGCCACAGCGACGAACATGACTGCGGCGGGATAAAACATCGCGGCCACCACCTTGCCTTTGATCTTCTCCGCCTTTTCCATGAACTCGGACAGGCGGTTCAAGACAACTTCCAGCACGCCGCCCAGTTCACCCGCCTTGACCATGTTGACGAAGAGACGGTTGAAAACCTTGGGATGCTGCGCCAGTCCCTCGGAGAACGTGCTGCCTCCCTCGATCGAAAGAGCCAGCTCAGAAAGAATGCGTTTGAGAGTCGGATCGCGCTCCTGTTTCTGCAGCACGCGAAGCCCACGCAAGAGCGGCAGGCCGGCATCGACAAGCGTCGCGATCTGCCGGGTGAAGGTGGCCAACACCTTGGGCTTGACTTTGCCGCCGAAGCCGGGAATCCGGATGTTGAACTGTTTTCCTTTCTTGCCCCTGGCTCCACCTGCCTTGCCCGGCGCCTTTCCGCCCTTCGCCTTTGCCTTGTCCGCCTCCACAACCTTGGTCGGGAAGTAGCCCATTTCTTTCAGGCGGCCTATAGCCTCGTTCTGGCTTGCCACTTCAAGAGTTCCCTTAGTTTCCTTGCCACGGGAATCCATGGCCACGTAATTGAACTTTGGCATATGCGATGTGTGTTCAGGTGTACTTCAACACTTCCTCGATTGTCGTTTCTCCGTCAAAGATCCCGCGCAACCCGTCTTCACGTATGGTGACCATTCCAAGCTCGACCGCCTTCTGGCGAATCACGATTGTCGGGGCGCGCTCATTGATCATGACGCGCACGGGTTCGCTGATGTCCAAAAGCTCAAAGATTCCTTTTCGGCCCCGATACCCGGTGTCATTGCAAGCCGGACAACCACGGCCGTAGTAAAACACTTTGTCACCGACGTCGTGTGGAGAAAGATTCAGCAACGTGAGTTGAGATTCGGTGGGCTCGAACGGTGTGCGGCACTTCTTGCAGGACGTTCTCACAAGACGTTGCGCGAGCACCGCCATGAGCGTGGATGAGATCAGGAATGGCTCCACTCCCATGTCGATAAGACGGGTCACGGCTCCGGTCGAATCATTCGTATGGAGTGTGCTCAAGACCAGGTGACCGGTGAGGGAAGCCTGGATGGCGATCTGAGAGGTCTCCAAGTCGCGCATTTCACCGAGCATGATCACGTCTGGGTCCTGACGGAGAAATGACCTCAAAGCCTTGCCGAAAGTCATGCCCTGCCCTTCGTTGATGGCAACCTGCATGATGCCTTCGATGTCGAACTCAACAGGATCCTCGGCGGTCAGCAGCTTTGAGTCCATGGTGTTGATGCGTCGCAGCGCCGAATACAGCGTGGTGGTCTTCCCGGAGCCGGTCGGTCCAGTGACGATGAAAATCCCGTTGGGCTGCTGGATAGCTTCGCTGGTGTAATCAAGGATTAGTTTGGGTAACCCCAGGGATTCCAGATCAAGACTCAGCGCCGAGCGGTCCAGGACGCGCAGCACCACCGACTCACCGAACTGGGTGGGCAGCGTGGAGACGCGCAGATCGATCTGCTTTCCGGCAAGATTGATGGTGATGCGACCGTCCTGCGGCAGGCGTCGCTCGGAGATGTCAAGATTCGACATGACCTTGATGCGCGATGTCACCGGCACCGCCAACTGCTTGGGCGGAGGGGACATTTCATAAAGCGCCCCGTCCACACGATAGCGGATCTTAAATTCGTCCTCGAACGGCTCGAAGTGAATGTCCGAAGCGCGGTCCTGTACCGCCTGGAACAAGACCAGGTTCACGAATTTGATGATTGGCGCCTCATTCGCCATTTCGGCCAGATCTCCGACCTCATAGGCCACTTTCTTCAAACTTGTGTCGGCTCCGACCTCGTTGTCGAGTCCGAGTTCCTTGAGCACTTCGCTGAAAGTGCCCTTCGAGTCGTCGGGAAAAAATTTCTCCAGCGCTTTTTGAATCCGAACGGGGTCCGCCACTCCCACCTGGATTTCTTTCCCAATGCTGAAGCCCACCTGATCCACCATCTCCGGGTTGAGCGGATCTGCAAATGCCACTCTCACGCTCGATCCGTAGATGGCGATCGGAACACATTGATAGGTGCGCGCTGTCCCCGCCGGGATCGTGGCGATCACTTCCGGCGTAAGTTCTTCATCGTTGATGTCAACGACATCCGTCCCCAAATGGTCGGCCTGAATCTGCAGGAGCGAGTAAAGATCCACGATCCCCATGTCCTGCAGAATCTGAATCACCGGCTTGCCGTTGCGCTTCTGCTCCTGAAGAACCTCTTCGGTCTGCAGATCATCAATAAGCCCGCGCTCCTTGACCAGAGCCAGAAGTGGGTTTGCAATATCAGACATAGCAGCCGTGAATGAAAATCTATCTCCGGGCCGTTGCCGCGGCCTGGGCCTCTTCGAGTTCCTGCAACTTGGCCATGATGGATGTTGGATCCTGGGCCTTGGTGATGACATCCTCCTGGGAGATCATTCCCATCTGATACTTTTCCACCAGAAAGCTGTCCAGCGTCACCATCCCGTACTTGGCACCAGTCTGAATGTCCGAGTTGATGCGGAAAGTCTTGTTGTCACGAATCAGCGCCGCCACCGATGGGGTGTTCACCATGATTTCAAAAATGGCCACCCGTCCCGGCTTGTCCACCCGGGGGATCAGCAACTGGGAGATGACGGCCTGCAACACGGTGGAAAGCTGAATACGAATTTGTTCCTGCTGTTGGTTCGGGAAAGCATTGACGATACGATCAATGGTCTTGGCCGCGCCTGTCGTGTGCAGAGTGCCGAAAACCAGATGCCCGGTCTCGGCGGCTGTGATGGCCGCGTCCATGGTTTCAAGGTCGCGCAACTCGCCGACGAGAATCACGTCCGGATCCTGACGGAGGGCACGCCGCAACGCCTCGGAAAAATTCGGCACATCGATATTGACTTCACGTTGCGTCACCAGCGACTTCTTGTGCTTATGGTAGTACTCGATGGGATCCTCGACGGTGATGATGTGCGCGTCGTCGCGCTCTTCGTTGATGATGTTGATCATCGAGGCGAGGGTGGTCGTCTTGCCCGAACCGGTCGGACCCGTGACCAGCACCAGACCGCGCGGCTTGTAGAGCAGCTCCCGGACGGACGGAGGAAGGCCGATTTGCTCCATCGTCAACAGTTTGCTGGGAATCTGACGCAGAACACAGCCAAAGTTTCCCCTCTCCTTAAAAATACTTACACGAAAACGCGCCAGATCTCCGAAGGCGAAGCCGAAATCCGCGCCTCCGCGCTCGCGGACATGCTGGATGTGGTCCTCAGAGGTGATGCTGCGCATCAACTCTTCCGTGTCCTCCGACCGGAGAAGCGGCCCCTCGACCCGGTGCAAGACACCGTGAACCCGGATCACCGGAGGAACTCCCACACGAATATGCAGGTCGGCGGCACCCTCGGACACCACCAACTGCAACAGATCGGTCATCGAATAAGACATACGTACAATTTCAAACCAGACTTCATTCGCCCATTACTGTTTGGGAGGACCGCATTATCGACCTGAGCGAACCACGAAATACAGCATAATCCTTACCTCTATTCCGAATCTCCCACGGTCGCGCGAACAACCTCATCCGGTGATGTGAGGCCGGCCAGGACTTTGCGGGCCCCATCTTCACGCAAGGTCCGCATCCCCATCTCCCTGGCACGCGCTCGCAGGACTGACGTTGTCACCTTCTGGTAAATCAGTTTCCGGGTCTCGTCATCAATGACGAAAACCTCGAAAATGCCAAACCTGCCGCGGTAGCCGGTGCGGTTGCAATTGTCACATCCTTTGCCCTTGCGGAAAGTGGCATTGCCCACGTTATTCGGATCGATGGACAAGGATCTGAGTTCTGCCTCCGTCGGCTCGTAGGGCGCAGCGCATTTCTTGCAGATTTTCCGAACCAGTCGCTGAGCCATGAGCGCCCGCGTGGAGGAAGCAACAAGGAACGGCTTCACACCGATGTCGATCAAACGAGTCACAGCGCCTGGAGCATCGTTCGTGTGCAGTGTTGAAAACACAAGATGCCCTGTCAGCGACGCGTTGATGGCAATGGTGGCGGTCTCCAGATCGCGGATTTCCCCGAGCATCACCACATTTGGCGATTGACGAAGCATGGACCGCAACGCCCTGGCGAAGGTGAAGCCGATGATTTCGTTGACCTGCACCTGATTGATGCCGGCCAACAGGTACTCGACGGGGTCTTCAACTGTGATGATCTTGCGATCGGGGCGGTTAATGAAATTGAGGCACGAGTAAAGCGTGGTTGTCTTACCGGAGCCGGTGGGGCCGGTCACGAGCAAGATTCCATCGGGCAAACTGATCAGCCGTTCAAAGGTTTGTTGGTCATCGGTGAAGAAACCCAGCTCCGGCAGTCCCAGGCGCAAACCTTCCTTGTCGAGAATACGCATGACGATGCTCTCGCCGTGATTAGTCGGGAGGCACGACACACGAAGATCGATTGTCTTGCCGCCAACCTGAGCCTGAATACGTCCGTCCTGCGGAATGCGCTTCTCCGCGATTGACATGTTCGCCTGGATCTTGAGACGGCTGATGATCGCAGCCTGGAGACGTTTGGGCGGGGACTTCATTTCGTGGAGCATGCCGTCGATGCGGTAGCGCACACGGAATTTCACGGCCAGCGGCTCCAGGTGGATGTCAGAGGCCCGCAGCTTGAACGCATCCACGATGATCGTGTTCACCAGCTTGATGATCGGAGCGTCGGCTTCGACCACATTACCATCATCCTTGCCACCAACCGCATCCATGTTCCCGATTTCGACGTCGCCCTCGGTGATGTCCTGGATCAGCTTGCTGACAGAGTCATCCTTCGAGCCACCGTAGTACCGCCCGATGGCACTCTGAAGATCTTCTTCGCTGGCCACCATGAATTCGACCGTCCCGTTGATCGAGTGCTGCAGGCCGTCGATAATGTCCAGGTCCGATGGGTCGGCAACGGCGACGCGCATCGTGGACTCATCTTTGAACACTGGAACAGCGTTGTACTTCTTGACGATGTGGCGCGGGAGCGACTTGATCACTTCGTCCGTAAGCCGCATTTCCGAGAGGTTGACGTACTCGTTGCCGTAATAAGAGGCTTTGGCCTGCGCAACATTGGATGATTTGACCGCGCCTTGTTTTACAAGCGTGTCCACCACTCCTTCTCCGGTTGATTCCACTTCCGCACGGGCCGTCTCCAACTGTTCGTTGGTCACGACGCCCGTGTCCACCAGCATGTCTATTAAATAATCGTCTTTCGCGGCCACTATTCGCCTTTCCCTTCCAGGGAGTTTTGCTTCATGGAAATCGCGGGCATCCTATAGGCGATCCACTTCTTGTCAAACAATCACCCAGTTTCGAGCCGCCCGCTGCGCGAGAAAATGGACAAGCTAGCCGTGAAGTTGTCACACCATACCGGCAATCTTTCACAATGATTCTACAATCGGCACCAGTAATGGGCATTGGAAGAAAGTCCGTGCCAGCAAATGGTCGCGCACCACTACTCTTGCCCACGAACTCCATTCAACTCGACACCACTTGCCTGCAAACTTAGCTTCGCGCCGTGATCGCGACACCTCAAGCAGCGCTAACGCCTGAATTTATCGCCGCATTGCGAGAATTCCTCCCGGCGGATGCCATTCTTTCCCATCCTGACGAGCTGTTGGTATACGAATGTGACGCCTACACAATCGAGAAACGATCACCCGATCTCGTTGTCTTGCCTTCGACCACTGCGGAAGTCGTGTCAGTAGTCGAACTCTGCGCACGGCACCAGGTTCCGTTTATCCCCCGCGGAGCGGGCACAAACCTAAGTGGCGCTCTGCTGCCTGTAGAGGGCGGAGTCATCATCGCGGTGACGCGGATGAACCGGATCTTGAACGTCGATTTCGCCAACCGAAGGGCACTGGTCGAGGCCGGTTGCGTCAACGCCTGGGTGACCACTGCCGCAAAATCACGTGGACTCTTCTACGCGCCCGATCCATCAAGCCAGACCGCATGCACCATCGGTGGCAACATCGCGACGAACTCCGGCGGACCGCACACGCTGAAGTACGGAGTCACCACCAATCACATCTTGGGATTCGAGATGGTGCTTCCCGATGGCGAAGTCGTCTGGCTCGGAACGAAGCCCGACCAGGGTGAGGACGTGGAGGGCTACGACCTTCGCGGAGCCGCGGTTGGCAGTGAAGGCATGTTCGGAGTCGTCACCCGCGCTTTGGTGCGGCTGATCCGGGCACCGGAATCCTTCAAGACAATGCTGGGCGTGTTCGAAAGCGTGGATGACGCGAGCCAGGCGGTCAGCGAGATCATTGCGGCAGGAATTATTCCCGGCGCGTTGGAGATGATGGATCAGCTCATCACTCAAGCCGTGGAAGCGGCTTACCACTTCGGTTTCCCCCTCGACGCGGGAGCGCTGCTCATCGTCGAACTGGATGGAGCCGCCGCCGGCCTGGACAGGCAGGCGGATCGGGTGATCGCCATCTGCCGGAAGAATCTCGCGCGTGACGTCCGCCTCGCCAGATCCGACGAGGAACGTGCGCTCTTGTGGAAGTGCCGCAAACGAGCCTTCGGAGCCATTGGCCGGCTGAGCCCTAATTACCTGACACAGGATGGAGTTGTGCCCCGCTCGAAACTTCCTGAAATAATGCGCTTCATCAAGGCCACCAGCGAGCGCTTTCAACTTCGCATCCCAAATGTGTTCCACGCCGGGGATGGCAACATTCACCCTTTGGTTCTTTACGATGAGCGCGATCCTGACCAGGTCCGTCGCGCCGTCGCCGCCGGTGAAGCGATTCTCGAAAAATGCGTCGAGATGGGTGGCAGCGTGACCGGCGAGCATGGAATCGGAGTGGAGAAGATGGACTTCATGGCGCGGCAGTTTTCCAGCGCTGATCTGGAGGCGATGCGAATGCTGCGGCGCGTGTTCGACCCTCAGGGCCGCTGCAATCCGCACAAGATGTTTCCCGGCTCAAAACGGTGCGGCGACTTCGCGCCCCGCAAACAGGCGTCCGCCTGAGCAGTTGAAATCTCACGCAGAAGAGTTGACGAGACTCCTGCTCCATCGATTCTTCCTGCAACACAGCAATTCTCATTATGGCTGAATCATTGGAAAAATGAGGGGTTTTCGAGCGTTGCATGGTCATCAGGGGGTGAAGCAATACGGCGCTAAAACCTCGGGCATCCATGAATTCTGAATGTTTCGGACGACTGCCTGCCGGATTTCCGC
>SIBF01000157.1 GCA_009695275.1 Pedosphaera sp.
TCGGATCGCGGTCAAATCCCTCTCCGTGAGCCTCCGATTGCGAATGACCAGTTCCATCGACCCGGATCGTGAGTCAGGGAACGAAGAGACGCCAGCAAAAAATCAAGAAAGTTTTAGGAGGCCGCTGCCTTATCCGTGAACGGTTACCTTCCATGCCTTCTACTGCTCCACCATCCTTTCCATGCCAATCGGGGCCGACCGGGCGTTCATCGTGCCGTTTTTTGGTTCGCTCCTCGCTTTTACTTACAAGGAAAAGGCTGGCGATTACTTCATCACAACATGCCTGAGCGTTCGCGAGATCAACTCCCTGACGCTGGAGGATCCAGTCAAAATAGCCTACATGCATTACGGCCCCGCCTTCACACCGCCAACAGACACGAGCAACTGGTATCCTCAACCCTACGCGGCGGAAATGTACTCCCGTTGGAAACAAAGACTTCCTGTTGTCCGGGTGGACAAACCTCCCGGTCCTCGAGAAACTTGGTGGACTTACGCGGCCAAAATTGACCGCGTCACAAAGGTTGATGGCTGGCTTGAAGGTTCGTGGCTGGAATTTATGCACCAGATCCACAGCCCGGCCACGGTGCGCAGAGGTGCTGTAACCCGCCACCAACCACCCCCTGCTCCGCCTCGCCGGAAGATAGACCTCAGCCCGATGGCGCTTCTTGCCGCTTCTGAGCTGCTGAAGAGAGAATCCAACCAACTCTGAACTCATTCCTGGCGCAGGGAGTCCGTTCTCGTCATTCGCAGCGCGAAATGAGTAGATCCCGGCATGTCGGACATCACGCGCATCCTCGAACGCGCCGAGCAGGGCGATCCCAAGGCCGCGAGCGAACTTCTCCCGCTCGTCTATGATGAATTGCGCCGGATCGCCGCGCACAAGATGGCGAACGAGGCTCCAGGCCAGACGCTGCAACCCACCGCGCTCGTCCACGAAGCCTGGCTTCGCCTGTCCGGCGACGCCGTGCCGCAATACCAGAACCGCGCCCACTTCTTTGCCGCCGCCGCCGAAGCCATGCGGCGCGTCCTCATCGATGCGGCACGACGCAAGCAATCACAAAAGCGCGGCGCCGGACGGGAGCGCGTCGATCTGGATCAAGTGGATGTGGCCGCCCAGACAGACGACGCCACGCTGTTGCTCATCGATGAGGCCCTTGCGAAGCTGGCGGTCGAAGACCCGCACTCGGCCAGCCTGGTGAAGCTGCGATTCTTTGCCGGGCTGACCAATGAGCAGGCCGCCCAGGCGCTCGGCATTTCGGTGCGCACAGCCAAGCGTTACTGGACCTACGCCCGCGCCTGGCTTTACCACGAGCTCCAAAACGAATTGAGTGGCTCATGCCCGGCAAACAAATAACTTCATCCACGTGGCCCCTTTCCAGCCCCGATTACGCATGTATCAATGAAGCTCAATCAGAAAGCAGCTTCGCCCATGAATACTAAACACGATTCCTTGCGAACCATTTTCAACGATGCGGCAGAGCTGGCCAATCCGGCGGAACGCGCCGCGTATCTTCAGCAAGCTTGCGGCGGCAACCATGATCTTCGGCGCAAGATCGAGGAACTGCTTTCGGCGCATGGCGAGGCAGGCAGCTTTCTGGGGGATGGAGGTCCGACCACCATTCTCGTCCCGATCACCGAACGCGCCGGCGACCGCATTGGCCGCTACAAACTTCTTCAGCAAATCGGCGAGGGCGGTTGCGGTGTCGTTTACATGGCCGAGCAGGAGGAACCTGTGCGTCGCCGTGTCGCCGTGAAAGTCATCAAGCTCGGCATGGACACCAAGAACGTCATCGCCCGTTTCGAAGCCGAGCGCCAGGCGTTGGCGATGATGGATCATCCGAACATTGCCAAGGTGCTGGATGCGGGCGCGACTGATACCGGCCGCCCGTTCTTCGTCATGGAACTTGTGCGCGGCGTGAAGATCACCGAGTATTGCGATCAGCACAGCCTGACCACGCGTGAGCGGCTCGATCTCTTCATCAAAGTTTGCCAGGCCATCCAGCACGCGCACCAGAAGGGCATCATTCACCGCGACATCAAACCGTCGAACATCCTCGTCACCGTCAACGACGGCGTGGCCGTGCCCAAGGTGATCGATTTCGGCATCGCCAAAGCCACCGAAGGCCGCCTCACGAACAAGACGCTCTTCACGCAATTCGAGGCGCTCATCGGCACGCCCGCTTACATGAGTCCAGAGCAGGCGATCATGACGAGTCTGGACATCGACACACGCAGCGACATCTACAGCCTGGGCGTCCTCCTTTACGAAATACTCACGGGCCAAACGCCCTTTGACGGCAAGGAACTCATGGCGGCGGGCCTCGACGAAATGCGCCGCACCATCCGCGAGCAGGAACCGGCCCGACCCTCGACGCGTCTGAGCACCATGCTCGCAGCCGAACTGACGACAACCGCGAAACACCGCCAATCCGACGCGCCCAAATTGATCAACCTCCTGCGCGGCGACCTTGACTGGATCGTGATGAAGGCGCTGGAGAAAGACCGTGCCCGTCGCTACGAGACCGCCAACGGATTCGCAGCGGACATCCAGCGGCACCTCAACAACGAACCCGTCGTCGCCCGTCCACCAAGCGCAACGTATCGTTTCCAGAAAATGATCCGGCGCAATCGCTCCGTCGCGCTCACGACGGCAGTGGTTGCTCTCACGTTGATCCTGGCGCTCGGCTTCAGCACGGCCGCATTCTTCCGAGAACGCAAGGCCCGCATGCAGGCAGCAGCGGCGGAACGGGCGCGGGAAGAGGCCAAACGCGCGACGCAAGCGGAGTCGGTTCGCGCCGACTCCGTGGCGGACTTCGTGACTCATTTCATCGAAGGAGCTGTGCCAGATCTTTACCGCCACGGACACCGGGAACCCATCAAACGACTTTTCGAAGTCGCGGATCGAGCGGCCCAGAGCTTGTCCAACGCGCCCCTGGCTGAAGCCCGGTTGCGATTCGCCATGGGCCGAGCCTACGACGAGACGCTTTACGAGACCGGCGAGGCCGCGCGCCAATACAGTGCAGCGGAAAAGCTGGCATCCACACTCGGTCAAAACGGGCGCGATCTTGCCGAACTCGCCAACTTGCGCAGCCTCGGCCCGAAGTTGTGGGACTATTCGGACACTAAGGCAGCAGGCGAGGAGATGACGCGTGAACTGCTCGCACGGGGCAAGGCCGCCTTGAACCGAAATCCGCCAAATCTTCGAGCGGCGGCTTTCACTTTTGGAGTGGTCGCCGAGTACAACATGATTCATGGATCACCGGAGGAGGCTGAAAGGTGGGCGAGGGAATGCCTCCAAATCGCCCGGTCTCGTCCAGCGGATCTGGAGCTGGCACCTGAGTTCACCTCCCCGCTATTAACGTTGGTCCAGCTCACGAGCAGGCGAGGGGCAATCAAGGAGGCAGAGGAAGTGACTGACGAATTGTTTGCGTCACTCCAGTCGGCCCGGCGGGGTGGCCCGGATGCAGGGCAAAATAGTTTTCTTGAATTTCTAAGTGGCATCTGGGGCGGCGATTGGACGCGGTTGCCCGAAGTCTCCTTGAGGAAGGCGCTGCGAAGCGTCAGTGTCGAGGATCTTGAACTGCGAGGGAGCCTGCAACGACACCTGGGAATCGCAATCGCCCGCGCTGGTGACTGGCGAGGCGGGCTGACACTGCTGCAAGAGGCGGCACGAACCTCAAGTGGCTCCGCTGAACTTTGGAATGCCGAGATTCAGCTTGCAACCCTGCTCGGAGACACCGGATCGCAGCGTTCTCTGATGATCGATGGACTTGCTCGATTTGCCAGTGGAGCCGACGGCTTGCGCTCGCAGTGGCTGGTCGGCCCAATGCTTCTGCTTCCTCCACTCCCTGAATTCCTCTCGACGATCACAAACTTGGTTGAAAGATCGCAGCAAGTGCCGCGTTGGTCACACTTTGAGAAGATATTTACGATGGCACTCTTCCGCTACCGCTCGGGCCAATTCCAAGACGCTGGAACCATAGTCGATGAATACTTGAGCGAACGTCCGGGACATCCGGCGCCTCGATTCGATCCTAGTCAGGCAGTAGGTCTGTTCCTACGCGCCGCTCTCGAAATGCGGCGAGGGAACTTGAACGCCGCGCGTGAGGCCTACCGGCAAGGCTTGCGGTTTCACTCTTCAGCTCTGAACAATCCCGGCACGGCGTACACTG
The DNA here is from genome assembly GCA_009695275.1 of Pedosphaera sp. Lineage (GTDB taxonomy): Bacteria > Verrucomicrobiota > Verrucomicrobiia > Limisphaerales > F1-12-MAGs170 > F1-120-MAGs170. The sequence goes on from SIBF01000157.1 coordinate 4,173, forward strand.
GGGACCATTGGACCATCGCCTGCACTGCCGAACTGATCCGCCGCGAAGCCGCCTCCGTAATGGGTTCCGCGACTCCGCCCGATCCTCCGGCACTGAGCAAGCCTTGATGCGCAGAACAAGAATCCGCGCCGCTGACTGTGACCAAGCCCTAAACTTGGTTTGCGTACGTGGGGTCAGCTTGATAATTTGTCGCCATTGATGAGCGCTGAAACCGCAAAATTTGCCGAAGCACTGGCTTCGGTTGAAACCTTGCCGCTGGAAGATCAAACCGCGTTGATCGAAGTGGTGAACAAACGAATCGCCGCAGCCCGCCGCCGCGAAATGGTGCGGGAGATTTCTGAAGCTCGCGCTGATTACCGACAGGGGAGAGTGAAGCGTGGTTCAGCGACTGACCTCATGCGTGAGATGAGGAGCAAATGAAGCTGGTCTGGTCGGCCAAATTCACGCGCGCCGCCAAGAAACTCGCCCGGCGCAAGCCGGAGCTGCTCGGCGCGATTGAGGCGGCTCTGAAGCAACTGGAAAAAGAGCCATACGATCCCAAGCTCCGCACCCACAAACTCTCCGGCGATTTCGAGGGCTGCTGGGCGTGCTCGTCCGGTTACGACCTGCGCATTGTCTTTGAATTTGTCCGACTGCGGAAAACTGCCGAACTGGAAATTCATCTGCTCAACATCGGCATGCACGATGAGGTTTACTGAAGCCGCAGTATCCATTCAATGCCCGTATCAACTCCTCCGCAGTGAAGCCGCCTCGCTCCTCGGTGCCGCGACCCCGCCCGATTCTCCAGCGGCAAATAATCCTTGATGCCAAACTCAGTCGCCGAACAACGCCCAGCGCCACGCCAACGAAAAGGAGAACGGTGCCCTTCTTCGCGTGCATCTTGGACTGCAGTGACGGAGTCGGCGAAGTCACCGCTTTGGCTTCCGCACTGAACCGCCCGCAAACTCCAAGCTGATCGTCACAGCCCAATCGAAAGCGACGACTGCACAGACTCCCGTCGCCGCAAAAGCTCGCGCCACTTCCCACGCTGCCTCTGCTTGACGAGCCCTGCTTCAGACCATTTTCTTGACGCATTGGAGGCTCTTTCAAAACCCCGGCCCGCTGAGGGCAGCGGGCCTACAAGTTGGCTTTTGGTCCGGATTTCTGTAGGCCGCGTGTACTCACACGGCGTTTGGGTGGGTTATGAAAGAGCCTCATTGGTTTTACGAAAGGTTTCTGTCGCGGTCTTGCGCTTGAGCATTATCTTCGCGCCAGCTCCGTTGTGGAATTTTATGATGAAGAGATTTCGTTGGTTTCAAGCAATGTTCGTTGGATTGATTTGGGCAGCGGCTTCGGCCCGCGCTGGAACATCTTTGGTCGGTCACGCAGATGTATGGCATTACCGCAAGGGCAACGCAGGTCCGCTGCAAAGTGACTGGAAGACGACACCGGATGCGAAACTGGACGGTACATGGCTCACGGGCCGCGGAGGGTTCGGCATGTCTGATGACACTTATGAAATCTCCCTTTGCCAGACGATCCTGGCCGACATGCGTGGCAATTATTCCACCCTGGCGTACAGGAAATCATTTGATGTGAGTTCGCCGGTGGACGCGAATCTTCATCTGATGCTGACCATGGATTGGGATGACGGTTTTATTGCATGGCTGGACGGTGTTTATCTCGCCAGTGAAGGGTCTCCGAACGCACCAGCCGAACCACCAGTCACCGGGGATGCCAAGGGTGGGCATGAGTCTTCTCGCGGTGATGATGCCTCTCATCTGCCGGTCACGTATGATCTGGGCGTGGTGGGCACCCGCCTGTCGGTTGGAACACATGTAATGTCCGTCATCGGGCTGAATTCCAGCCTGAGTGGCAGCGGTGATTTTGTGCAGATCGCCGACCTCACCCTTGGAGCTTATACGCCGCCTCTGAGCAATTGCTTCCGCGGACTTGTTCTCACCAACACCACCTGGTATGCGACCAACAGCCCTGTTGTAGTTTGCGGTGATCTCACGATTGCAAGCGGTGTAGCGCTCACGATCGAGCCCGGCACCACTGTTCAAATTGCGACTGGCATCAACCTCTTCGTGGCCAACGGCGGTGCGTTGCTCGCGGAAGGGGTTGCAACAAATCGAATCCGTTTCACTCGCGCCCCGGACAACACCTCGGTCTGGAGCGGGATCACGGTTTATGGCGAGCCCGGAAGCCCGGAGACCCGCATCGCCTACGCGGACATTGAGTTCAATGGCTCGACCGCCATCCATTCATCGGGCGGGACGGTGTATTTGGATCATCTCGTGTTCGGGACGATGGAACGTCAGTACGTTTCGCTGGATTATTCGTCGTTCATCGTGAGCAACTGTGTGTTCCCCGCCGGGGCGGTGGGCTTTGAGCTGGCGCATGGCGACGGTGGCATCAAGCCGGGCGGACACGGGATTTTTCTCAGGAACTTTTTTGGCGGAACGATCGGTTACAACGATGGGGTGGATTTCACCGGCGGCAAGCGCCCGGGTCCCATCGTTCATTTTATCGAGAATGTCATCAGCTCCACCCAGGACGACGGGTTGGATATTGACGGAACGGACGCATGGATCGAAGGGAACATCTTCATGCATGTGCATCGCAATGGGGGCACCCCTGATACTGCGACGGCGATCTCCGGCGGCAACTACAGCGGCTACACCTCCCAGATCACAATCATCGGCAACCTGTTTTTCGACTGCGACAATGCAATCATGGCGAAGGAAGGCAATTTCTACACCCTCCTCAACAACACCATCGTGCATACCACAAATGTCGGTGGGGTCGATTTCGATTCCGGCGTGATCGCCGTGCGCGACACCACTCCTGCGCTGACCACGTTTGCCGCCGGCTGTTACCTTGAGGGAAATATCATCGTGGACGCCCCTCAGTTGGTGCGGAACTACGATGCGACGCAAACTGTCGTCACGCTGACAAACAACATTCTTCCGCTCGCCTGGGACGGCCCCGGTGCTGGGAACCTGGTGGCCGATCCGAAGCTGACGCACATCCCGCAGCTTGCTGAAACAGTATTCACCAACTGGGCACAGGCGCAGATTTTCCGGACTTGGTTCGCCTTGCAGCCCGGTTCTCCCGCGATTGGCACTGGTCCGAACGGGCGTGACAAGGGCGGCGTGATCCCGCTCGGCGCGTCGCTATCCGGCGAGCCAAAAGCATTCACCACAGAGAAGACCGCTTCGCTCGATGTGGGGTCTAATCACTCCGGAAATGGTATTACGACGTCTGGTTGGCCCGAAGGTGCGGGTTACACGCATTACAAATGGCGCCTGGATGGCAGCGGTGGCTGGAGCGATGAGACGCGGTTGAACTCGCCGATCCTCCTTACGAATCTTCTGCCTGGGACGCATTTTGTGGAAGTCACCGGAAAGCGCGATTCGGGCTTGTATCAGGATGATCTGCTCTTTGGGGCTGGTGCTGTGACTACGCGCTCGTTGAAATGGATCGTTGGGGAACCTCCGAGGATTGAGCAATTTTCCTTGGTGGGGAGCGACACGCTGGAGATCAGGTTCACCGGGCAACCGAACGTCGGTTATTCGATTCAGTACCGGAATTCACTCGTGACCGGCACTTGGGAAACGTACCTGCATCTTGATCCGGTCCCCATCGTTCACGAAGTGACGGTTCCACTTCCGATCCTGCCTGAGGCTCCGATGCGCTTTTATCGCATCGTGATGCCGTGACACCTATGCCATGACGTCGAGCGTCGGCCTGGGTTCTGGTGTGGGTTCCGGTGTGGGTTCGACTGCGGCAGGCTCGGTGGTAACCTCCGTGATGGCGACTGGTGCGGTGACGGTGGGCTCGATGCTGACAGGCTCGGCTATGACGGGATCAGGAGTCGTGACGGTGGGAGTTACTCCTCCATCACCGGTGCCCTCATCATTCGCTACATGGTGGTGGCGATGATGACCGTGGGCATGGCGGATACTTCGAATGTCTTGTTTCAACGTGCCGAACGCATCTTGCGCAGCTTTGATGTCCCCGGATTGAAGTGCGTCTTGAAGCGACTGAAAACCTTTCCCGGCCTGGGTGTTTGTATCAAGGAGTTGAGAACTCCTGTTCCTTTGTGGCCCCGCCTGGAGATCGGCCTTGAGCTTGGTGAAGGCATCCTGGGCGGTGGTGATGTCACCCGAGTGGAGGGCGGTTGCCAGGCCTTTGAAGTCCTGCATTTGCCGGCGGAATCCGCCGAAAGATTGGAGCTGTTCAGAGTGGTTTGAGTGACTGCAGTTCGATATGTTCATGCTTGGATTGGCCGGTTCATCACGCTGATGCTTGTCATCTCGCAATTCCAGCCTGCCGTTAAGCTGCTTGTCGGCAGGACGGGCATTTACTTTAGAAAATTCTGTCAGCTTCGCGCAGTGGGGAAGATCCACGGTGACACGAGGATTATTAGCCGGAACGATTCAATAGGAGCGCGGAATTTATTCCGCAGCGGCGTGGAATGCCCACCTGGGCCGGAGAGTTCCAATGCGGCAAATTGCCATACGCGTTGGTCACTTTCCAGTGACCTGTTTTTCGACTGCCCGGCATGTCGGCGAGAGCTCAGCCTTTGGGGTGTTCTTGGATCCACGCGGAATGAATTCCGCGCTCCTGCTGCATGGATTCGGATTAATGGGCCGCGCTGTTCTCTGACTTGACGCCGCAGCCCAGTCCTCTCAGCCTTTGATCCACATCATAAAAGTGAAATCGCCACTCAACACCTGCCCATTGCCAGCCGTTGCTGCCCTGCTTTGCCTCCGCTGGTTCTCCTTGTGTTGGCTGGTGCATTCGCTGTTGACCCTCGTCGCCAATGGTGAAACGAAGCCGCCAGCGGATGCCCATACACATTGGGCTTTCCAGCGAGTGCGAGAGATCTCGCCGCCTTCCGTAAAGAATTCAAAATGGCCGAAGACGGATATCGACAGATTCATCCTTGCGAGGTTGCAAGCAACCGGATTCGCGCCCGCACCAGCCGCCGATCCGCGCACGCTGATCCGCCGGATGAGTTTTGATTTGGTCGGACTTCCACCGACCAATGACGAAGTTGAGCAGTTCGCCAGGGCGGCGGCCTCGAATCGACAAGCCGCCACCGCCGATCTTATCGAGAGACTCCTTTCGAGTCCGCGCTACGGCGAACGCTGGGGGAGGCACTGGCTTGATGTAGCCCGCTACTCGGACACCAAGGGCTACGTTTACAGCCGCGAAGAGGGGCGTTTTGTCCATGCTCCCGCTTATCGGGACTGGGTCATCCGCTCGTTCAACGAGGATCTTCCCTATGATCGCTTCCTGCTGCTCCAAATCGCCGCTGATCAACTGACTTCCGAAGATTCACCCGATCTTGCCGCGATGGGATTTATTACAGGCGGTCGCCGTTTTATCGGAGTCACTCATGATATCATCGATGATCGTATCGACGTGGTGACGCGCGGTGCGATGGCGCTTACAGTGCAATGCGCCCGGTGCCATGATCACAAGTATGACCCGATTCCAACTCGCGACTATTATTCCCTCTACGGAGTGTTTCACGGTTCTGATGACCGGCTCTTACCCCTCGGAAGGATTGAAGATCCGGAACTCATCAAACGCCGCCAGAAGCTCGCTGAAATGATGGCCAAGCGCCGGGATGAGGCCGCCATCCGACTGCGTTCGCGCGTGGCAGACTACCTTGCTGCGCAACTCGAGCTCGAGAAATACCCCGAAGAAGGCTTCGATCAAATCCTTGGCGATGGCGACCTGATTCCCGGATCGGTGCGGCGTTGGCGTGATTACCTGCATACTTCGAAGAGCGATATGCATCCCATCTTCGCGCCGTGGTCCGCATTCGGTTCGATCGCCACGAAAGAATTTCAGACATCTGCCACCGCTGCCCTTTCCAGCATTCGCGCCAACGGGAAGATCAATCCGTTGGTGAGGTCGGCGTTCGCCACTCCTCCCCGGACGATGCACGAGGTCGCCGGGCTGTATGGAAGAATCTTCAAGGATGCGGAGCAACAAACCAATGCACCTGGAGCCGCGGAGCTGCTTGCGTTTCTCTATGATCCACGTTCGCCGACTGTGGTGCCAGAAACGGGTATCGTGAACAATGATGTCCTTTTCACAACATCGGTCACGGAGGAGTTGTGGAAATTGCAGGGCGACCTCGAGCGCCGGATGATCGAGCTTGGCGCTCCTGCCGCGCTGGCTCTTGCCGATCGAGAACCGGAGCCGAACCCGCGAGTCTTCAATCGTGGCAGCGCGTCGCGACTGGGCGAGGAAGTGCCCCGCCAGTTTATTGGAGTGCTGGCTGGCCTGGAGAGGAAACCGTTTCAGCATGGCAGCGGTCGCCTCGAACTCGCCCGCGCGATCACGAGCGCCGAGAATCCACTCACGGCCCGCGTGATGGTCAACCGAATCTGGCAGCACCACTTCGGCATTGGCCTCGTCCGGACATCCAGCGACTTCGGCCTGCGCGCAGAAAAGCCAAGTCACCCTGAACTACTCGACTGGCTGGCTCGCCGGTTCATCGCGGACGGTTGGAGCGTGAAGGCGATGCACCGGCTGATTCTTTCGAGCGCGGTTTATCAACAACGCTCAGCGATCCGCGAACCCGTGACCACGAAGTCAGCAGCTCGCAGCACGAACAGTCCGTCATTGAAGGCTGGTGCCCCTCACCTCATCGATTCCGATAACCGTCTTCTGTCGGGTTTTCCGATCCGCCGCCTTGAGTTTGAGCCGCTCCGTGACGCCATGCTCGCCGCGAGCGGGGAACTGGACCTCACCATGGGCGGCAAGGCGGTGGGGCTTGTCGAAGCAGGCAACAAGCGGCGCACCGTCTATGCGCTGGTGGATCGCCAGTTTCTGCCCGGCGCATTTCGCACTTTCGATTTCGCGAATCCAGACATCCACGTGGCCGTGCGTCACGAGACGACAGTGCCTCAGCAAGGGCTCTTTTTCCTTAACGGAACCTTTGCCGCCAGTCGCGCCAAAGCCCTCGCCAAACGTTCCGCGGACAAATCTCCCGAGCAACGAGTGCAGCAACTTCACCGGACGCTCTACCAGCGCGCCGCTACAAAGACCGAAGTTGCCGCCGCGTTGCGTTTCATCAGTGCCGCCGAGGCTGACTCCTCTACCGCTCCACCGCCACTACCGCGCGAGACGCAGTGGCGTTATGGGACCGGTGAATACGATGAAATGGTCAAGCGCTTGAAATCATTCAATCCGCTCCCGCACTTTACCGGAGCGGCGTGGCAGGGTGCGACGCAGTGGCCGGGTGGCGAGACAGGTTGGGCACAACTCAACGCGGAAGGCGGGCATCCAGGCAATACGCGGGCACATGCCTGCGTCCGCCGCTGGATCGCGCCGCGCGACGGAACCGTAAACATCAGCGGCGCGCTCAAGCATGAACCCGAACAAGGCGACGGCGTGCGCGGGTTCATTATTTCCAGCCGCGATGGCGAACTGAAAGCTGCAAACGTCCATAAAACAAAGGTGGAAATGACTGCAACAAACATCGTCGTGAAAGCTGGCGATACCCTGGACTTCATCGTCGATATCGGTGGTGGCCTGGGCTACGACCAGTTTCTCTGGGCACCGGTCATTTCGGCGGACGGTGGAAAGTGGGAAGCCCGCACTGAGTTCAACGGCCCGTCACCCGCGCCGCAACTCCTGACAGCTTGGGAACAGTACGCACAAGTGCTCCTGCTCGCGAACGAATTTGCGTTTGTGGATTAACAGACGGAGATCTAAACTGGAACGACCCAATAGGAGCGAGGAATTCATTCCGCAGCAGCGAGGAATATCCAAGTGGACCGGAGACTTGAGCTGCGGCACTTTGCGCTTCGGGTTGCTCCCAATCCAGTGACCTGGTTTGCGGCTACCTGGGATGTCATCGAGCCCGCAGCACTCGGGGTATTCTGGGATCCACGCGGAATGAATTCCCCGCTCCAGCCGCATGGATTCGGCTAAACGCGATCGGGGTCCGTCATTTTACGAAGAGATCGTCCAAGGTCAGCGTGAATGAGGGCAAGGCGCTGCTGGTGAGCGAGCCGCCCGGACCGTGGACTTCGTGTTCTGTGAACTGGCCATCTTTCGGTTGGCGATATACTGCGATTTGCCTCTCCGGTCCAAGGACGAGCCAGCATTCCTTCACATTGGCTGTGGCGTAGGCGCGCAGCTTCGAGCGGTCGTAATCGTGGCTGGTCACGCACACTTCAACCACCAATTCGGCGGTGCGCGGGTGGTCGTGGCGAAAATCTTCCTTACTGCCGGCGACCACCGCCAAGTCCGGCTCCGGTTCAGACTCGCCACAAGTGATCGGTTGCTCCGTCCTCAGAAGCCGCCCGGCGGGCAGCAGCCGGCTCAATGCCTCATGCAAGAATCGCAGAAGAAAACTGTGAAATGGTAATTTGGAAACTTTGGTATAAACGAACCCGTAAAGGAGTTCGGTGTTTTTGGGAATCAGGCCGGCCTCGCCCAGCACGCGATACGCAGCCACGGACAGCGGCCAGAGTTTCGCGTCACGCAAGGGGAATGGCGGAGATTCAGCCACGTTCTTCATTGAAAAAACTTTAGTAGAGCGAGGGGCATTCGCAAGGGCGGAAATCGATGCAATCCGATCCTTGAATCAAATCGCGCATTGCCTCTGCAACCCTCCAGCACTAAATTCGACCCATGAGCCCATTCGCACGCCCAACGATGAGCCGCCGTGAGTTTCTCGTGCGGGCCGGCATGGGAATGGGTGCGCTTTCGCTGGGCGCGCTGGCGTCGGCGCAGACTCACTCTCCGTCGGCGCTCGCGGCTCATGCGGCACACTTCGCACCCAAGGCGAAGCGCGTTGTTCATTTCTTTCTCAACGGTGGGCCTTCGCACGTGGACACATTCGATCCCAAGCCCGCGCTCGCCAAATACGCAGGCCAGCCGTTGCCAGGTGAATATCTCCGCACTGAACGCAAGACGGGCGCGGCCTTTCCCTCCCCATTCAAGTTCAAGAAATACGGTCAGAGCGGGCTGGAGATCAGCGAACTTTTCGCCAGGACCGCCGCGCACGCGGACGACATTGCCGTCGTTCGTTCCATGTATGCGCAGGTGCCGAACCACGAGCCGTCGCTCATGCTCATGAATTGCGGCGACAGCGTGCAGGCGCGTCCGAGCGTCGGCGCCTGGGTGCTCTATGGACTGGGCGCCGAGAATCAAAATCTTCCCGGTTTCATCGCCATGTGCCCCGGCGGTCTTCCAATCAAAGACTCCGAGAACTGGCAGGCAGGTTTCCTGCCCGGCGTTTTCCAGGGAACGTTCGTCGATCCGCAGCATCGCGAGGTGGAGAAGTTGATTGAGAACATCCGCAGCCCCCATGCGACGACGGCGATGCAGCGTCGGCAGCTTGATCTGCTGCGCGAGTTGAATCTCCGCCATGAGCGCTCGCGCGGCGTCAACCCGCGACTCGAAGCGCGCATCGAGTCATTCGAGCTGGCGTTCCGGATGCAGCTTGATGCGTCTGACGCCTTTGAAATCGGGAATGAGCCGGCCCACATCCGGGCGATGTATGGCGACCACGTTCACGGTCGCCAGACGCTCATTGCGCGGCGATTGTTGGAGCGGGGCGTGCGTTTCGTGCAGCTCTGGCATGGCGCCGGGCAGCCTTGGGATCATCACGACAAGATCGAGGAGAATATCCGCAAGCATTCCGCTGACATCGATGGCCCTATTGCCGCATTGATGACGGACCTGAAGCAACGCGGCATGTTCGAGGACACGCTGATTCTCTGGGGTGGCGAATTCGGGCGCACGCCTTCGGTCGAACTGGGTGACGGCGGCAAGTCGAAACTGGGACGCGACCACAATCACTACGGCTTCAGCGTGTGGCTTGCAGGCGGCGGTGTGCGTGGGGGCACGGCTTACGGAGCGACGGACGAGTTTGGTTTTCGCGCCGTTGAAAACCGCGCGAGCGTTCATGACCTGCACGCGACCATGCTGCATCTGCTCGGCTTCGATCACGAGCGGTTGACCTACCGCCATGCAGGCCGCGATTTCCGGCTCACGGATGTTTCCGGGAACGTCATGCGGGAAATCGTTGCGTAGAACTTAACCGAAGCCGTGCAGTTGAAGAGCCCGCGAATAAGGCGGATGGATGCGAATGATGGGTTTCTATTCCATTGAGCACGGCAAAATTCCAATCACTCAAGCGGGACTGTCAAGTTGGCGAGAAAACTGTGAGCCTTCTCTCGGCCATCCGTGTGATTGGCGTGATTCGCGGGCTCTGGATTTGCACAACGACCGCGCCACCGCTCAGGCGCATCCTGGCACTGCCCCCGGCGCGCGGCCTTCAGGCCGCTTCAGCATCCAAACTGGCCCAGGCGAAACGATTGGCCTATGGCCTTGCGAGTGGTGAAGCGGCGTAAACGCCGCGCTCCACCTCATTTACGATCGGGGGCACCGTCAAGATGCGCCCTGCGGTGAGGCGAGAAAGAGTTCGTGAGATTCTTCTCGCTAAGGAAGCGCGCACTTATAACTTAGTCAATTGTGCTGCGGGGTGACACGGAATAGTTCCACTCACCATGGAAGTCGTCCCGCTTGATCCGCACCGCCTCAAGTTCCTCGTCGGTGACTTTGATGCCACTTTCGTAGCGGTCGGTGTC
>SIBF01000158.1 GCA_009695275.1 Pedosphaera sp.
TGAAGCAATACGGCGCTAAAACCTCGGGCATCCATGAATTCTGAATGTTTCGGACGACTGCCTGCCGGATTTCCGCCGGCTTCCTGTCGTGCTGGTGAGTGAAAACAGGAGGAATTACGAGCAAAAATGCCATAATGAGAATTGCTGGATCTAGGCTCCGTGAATTAAACCCGGGATTCGAAATGGAAGTAGCACAAACTTCTCACCTCGCTACGGCGCTGGACGGGATGGAACGGTCCCTTCGACGTTTTCTGCGGGCCGAGGACAGCCAGCCTTACCGAAAGTTGCATGGAGAGGATTGGGACAAATCTATGTGAACTTGAAGTTCACTCACCATCGTCACCTGTGTCATCACCGCGCGAATTGACTCCATATTCATTGAGTTTGTTACGAAGCGTGCGGATGCTGATCCCAAGGAGTTTGGTGGCCTGGGTGCGATTGCCTTTGGTGAATTCAATGGCCGCGAGTATCTGGCGTTTCTCCACCTCCGACAATGGGAGCATTGGTTGATCCGCCGGGACATTTGCTCCCGTCTGAGCCGGGAAGGCAGCAACAGTTGCGGGTGACACGGAAGCTCGGGAAGGTAATCCGAGATGGTCGGGCTCGAGCGAACCGCTCTCGCCACAAAGAATCACGGCTCGCTCGATGACATTTTGAAGCTCGCGGACGTTGCCGGGCCAGTTGTGGCTCATCAACACCGCTCTCGCCGCGTCCGACATGGCACGAACACGGACGCCATGCTTGCGAGCGGAACGGTGCATGAACTGCTCCGCCAGCTCCGCAAGGTCGTCCATCCGCTCGCGCAAGGGAGGGATGGGGATGGGCACGACGTTGAGCCGGAAATAGAGATCCTGCCTGAATTCCTTGCGCTCGACGCTCTCTTCGAGCCGTCGGTTGGTGGTGGCGATGACACGAACGTCCACCTTGATGGTGCGGTTGCCTCCCACACGCTCGAGCTCACGCTCCTGAAGCACGCGAAGAAGCTTGGCCTGGACTTGAGGCGAGACTTCGCTGATTTCATCCAGGAGAATTGTTCCACCGTGGGCCAGCTCGAAGCGCCCTTCCCGCTTGTTCATCGCGCCTGTGAAGGCCCCCTTCTCGTGGCCGAAAAATTCGCTCTCAATCAGATTCTCCGGAACAGCGGCACAATTGATCTTGATAAAGGGAGCATTGGATCGCGGGCTTTGGCGAAAAAGCGCCCGCGCCACCAGTTCCTTGCCGGTGCCGCTCTCGCCCTGGATTAAAACCGTGGCCTGGGTCGGGGCGACCTTGCGGATTAGAGTGCGGAGATTCTGCATGGGCAGGCTGCGCCCGATCATCTCGGATCCCATCTCCCCGTCTTCTTCATGGCTCAGGTAACGGTTCACCTTGACCAATTGAGTGATCTCCTCGGCGCGCCGCAGCACGAACTCGAGCTGATCGCTGGAAAAGGGTTTGACCAGAAAATCAAACGCCCCTTCGCGCATGCACGCCACGGCGGATTCCACGGAGCCAAAGCTGCTCATGATGACAACCAGTGGCTTTAGCGGGCGGGATTGAAGCTCCTGAAGAAGGTCGGTCCCCTGCCCGTCCGGCAGTCGGACATCGAGGAAGATCAGGTCGAAGTTGTCCCGGGACAGCACCTCGGAAGCATCGGCAATCGTCTCGACGCTCGCGACATCATATCGGCGGTTGCGCAATTGCTGTTCGAGATACTTCCGAACAATCTGGTCGTCTTCCACGACGACAATTTTGTCTATCGGCATGGCTATGCTGGTCCGGACGTGCCCTGACGCCGGTACAGGTCAGCCACGAAATGGGGCCGTTGACGGTTGACGGACGGTAGTTCGCGAGCCGGGATCATTCCGCGGCGCAAAAGTGCCTGCTCGTTTTCCCGATCAAGGACGATGATCTTCATGATTGAATCCTGGCTCTGACGAAGGAGGGCTGGAATCTCAGGCCATCGTGCGCGATCCGCCGGACCCGCCTTCTGCCACCAGGCGCGATGACGCCGCAAACCTTCAAGAGATTCGGTCAACTGCGGGAGAAGCGCTTTCTTGGATGAGTAGTGCTGAAACAGCGAGCCCTCGGTTGGTGAGCGCAGTACGTGGCTCTCACCCTCGATCAGCACGAGAAGTTCTCGATATAGGTTCAGATTGCGCCGCAGATCCTCGACAATGGAGGAACCCGTATCCTGGGTCATCGCACTTCAGCCGGTTTGAGGCCATGGATGAGGATCTGCTGGCTGGCAAGGGTTTTTTCGAGCCAGACCAGATGATCCTGACGCCATTGGGCCATTTCAATCACGGCCAACAAGCTGGGTGTAGTAACCGTGGCAGTCAATTCCTTTCGTCCGTTCAGGATGTTCTGATAAACATCGCGCGCCCTGGCCGGCTGCTGTAGCCGTTCAAAAACCAGTCCGATCTGATACCAGACGGGAATGCGCCATGCCGCGGATTTATCGAGCTCGATCAGGTGCAGGTAAATATCCAGAGTGCTCACATAGTCGCCCTCGCTATAAAGTTCGTTGGCAATTTCGTTGCCGGCTCTCTTTTGCCAGAACGCCCATTCCACCGGATTGGATCCGGAGGTTTCCTGGCTTGACTCCATCAGAAGCAGCACCTGCTTGAGTGCATCCTGATTATGACCCTGGGATTTGTAGGTGCTTGCGAGGATGAACCGCACCTCTGCGGCCTCGGCGGTTTTTGGATAACGGTCCAGAAACGATTTCGCCTGGCCGATGGTCTCGCCTTGACGAGCCAGCACGCTCAAACAACGGATTAATTTGGATTGCAGGATCATCTTATTGAGATCGCGCGCGTCCTGTTTGAGCAGCCTCTTGAAGAAATCCGCCGCGTCGTCGTATTTCCCCTGAGTATAGTACGTTTCTGCGATCTCCGTCTGGGCCTGAAGCACCATCCTCTGATAGTACTCGAGCCGATCCAATTTTAGATTGAGGGCACTGGTCATGACCGAGTGAAATTTCGCGACGGCCATGTTGTAAGACCCGATCTCGCGATAGATCAATCCCTGCCGAAGGAGGATCTCGATCGTCAGCGGGTCCGAGGGATACAAGTTGATGAACTGGGCGAAAACCTGAAGTGCCCGGGCATGTTTGTGCTCATCCAGGGCCACCAACGCCAGCTCGAACAGTGCCGCGCGTTGTATCTCGACCGGTGCCTTATCCTTGAGCAGGTCGATCAAATTTGATGCCGCCTGCTCCGAGGCGCGCTCACGGCGTTGACGACGGGCCAGTTCCAGCCTCACCAGCATTTGCTGGATGCGGGTCACATCATCGGAGACCTTCTGCTCGACCTTCATCGGAAGAAGGTTCGTGGTGGTTGGTGTATCCCGATTTTCGGGATTCAGGACTTCCGCCAAAGCACGTTCCAGCTCGTTCGTCGTGGTGACATTGTCCTTAGGGTTTTCTGGGAAAAGCCGCTCCGGCTCCCTGGGCTTCAAACGTTCCAAACTTGATTCCCCATGCTTTGACGACGGCTGGTGGTTCTCCGCCACCTGGTTTGTGGGGTTCGCGCGGGGCTCCGGCTTCGCTACAACGGGCTGCTTGCCGTGGTTGTCCACAGTGGCGTGAAGTGCATTCTCACTCTTACCAGACGCTCCATCCCCGGGTGATTTTCCCGCACCGCTGCTCGTGGGTGATTGCTGTTCGAGTTTCTGGCCAGGCGGTGTTAACGAGTGGCCGGAGGACGTGTCTTGGGGGGCGGTGCCATCGGCTGATCGGGCATCCGGCGTGAGAACCAGGACGGCAGCCATAAAGAATGCCCACATGCCAAAAAGGGAAAACTTCCGATGAGTTTTCAAAAACCGGAGCGAGGCAAACTTTGCGGCACTCCCGCTGTGAGGATTCTGAGAACGCCTCTCCAAGCCCGACATTCTTTCGATCTGGAATTTGCCATGTGTCATGGGGAATCTGAATTCTAGGGCGACGTGCTGTAGGACGCACTGCTCGAGGGCGCGATGACAGGCTGGGGAGGAGCAAATCCAACAGGCACCAGAACCGTCTTCCCCGTCGAATTATTGGCTCCGCCGGGTTGGAAAAATTTTAGTAACGCGGCGGTGATGGCACCGCGCTCAGCGGAAGAGGGGCCAGCAGGCGCTAGCCCTGAAACGGGCGGCTCTGGTGCCGGAGGCCCCAGGACTTCCACCATCTCCCCGGGACGTGGCGGCCCAAAGAAGGCCGACTCTGGCGGATCACTCTTCGGAGGCTCTTGAATGGGCTTGGGCGGTTCCGAAACTGGAGGAGCAGGCTGAGGAGGATCGAGCGGCGGCAAAACCACGGCAACGCTGGCGCGAGGTTCCGCTTTCACGCCAAGGCGCAGCGGAACCGGGCCGACAATGCCGAGGTACCCGTCGCCCGCCACTGCCGGCAACGCGAGCCCAAGACTTCCGGCCGCGATCAAGTACTGAAGGGCTTTCATTAAATCCATTTCATTGCGCAGTGCCCTGACTGCGGGAGCCTGTGTCTTAAGCGGCGATAAGTTCTTTGCCGCACAACACAGCCTGCGCTTCATTAAAGGTGCTGACGAATGACCAATCCTTGGTCTCTTCGTACTTCTTGCATTCCTGACTCACTACGGAGGAGCCGATCATGCGCTGCTTCAGAGAGAGCTCGTCACACAGCGTCATAAAATCGAGTCCGAGTTTGATCAGGGTAATGTCCGCCGTCTTGAGGGCGCTCAGGTCAAAAATCACCTTGTCAAGACCTGCATCGACAGCTTCCGACAGTTTGGCGCGGAGATGAGTCGTCACCTCGTTGGCCACATTGGTTCCAAAGGTTGAAGGAAGAGTGACCAGAAGAACGCCGTTCTTCTGTTGAAAATACTTGTAGGAAGTATCCAGGCTCAATGATCGGGCCACCTTGGCCTTCAAATCGTCCATGTCCATTGGCTTGGTTACCACACCATTGAATCCCATCTGCTGGGCCCTGGTCTGTTCGTCCACCGTCGTCTTCACGCAGAGGCCGAAGACCGGCACGGATTTCGTCTTGGCGCTGGCCCTGAGCATCTGGAACAGCGTGAACCCAGCGCCATCGGGCAGTGACAGGCTGATCAAGATGACATCTGGAAGTGTCTGGCTGCAGAAATCCACGGCTTCACCGCTTTGGGCGCGGCCAATGACAGTCCATGGAGTGTCGGTGATTCCAGCCCGGATCTGTTCGCAGATGGCGGGTTTGTCATCCACCACCAGGATGGTCAGCGGATCATCGAAACGTTTCGCCTTGATCGGAGTCGAGCCCTTGGGCTTGAGATCGATGACACGTCCGACGCGGTCGATGATGACATCTTCTTTGAAAGGCTTGACCAGGTAGTCGCGCACACCTTGCTTGGCGATCCGGAGCACATTCTCACGGCCCGCTTCCGCCGTCAGCATGATGACCGGAATGCCCTTCAGTTCGGGATCGGACTTCAGCTTCGTCAACGTCTCGTATCCGTCCATGATCGGCATGGTGAGATCGAGGATGATGATGTCCGGCTTCTCCTTGGAAGCGATGGCGAGGCCTTCCACGCCGTTGGATGCTTCGAGCACCTCGCAATCGAAAGACTTGAAAGCCTTCGCGATGATGAGGCGGATTGTTTTACTGTCGTCAACTGTAAGAATCTTGGGGCCCATGATGTCAGTTGTTGGATTTTTCGAGTTTGATTAGGATTTCGATGACAATTTGCTGGTTTGCCTTGAGGCACTTGAAAGAAACGACACGACGTTCGGTGGAGCTCACCGCTTCGATCGTAAAATGGCTGCCGCGAACAATGGAGGGGATCGTCAGCACGCAGGGCATGCCACGGTCGGAGAGACGCGATTTCACATTGCCCACAATCATGTTGGCAACCTCACCCATGGCGTCATTGACCATCTCTTCGCCATCGATGTCGGACTCTTCAAGACCGATCAATGTGGCGGTGATGGTTCGGGCGAAGCTCGCCGTCGAGTAAATATAGACGATACCAGTAAGCCTCCCAATGAACCCGACGGAACTGGCAATGTGCGCCTCGCCATTCAAAAGCTCCGTGCCGGGAGGTTCTGCCTCAAGCTTGAGATTCAGCATGGTGTCAAACACCTCGTTGATCGCTGCCCTCACCAAATCATCCATATCTTGTATCATTGTGGTTGGCATATCGGCACTGGCATAAATTTACTTTAGTCGGGAAACGACGAAAGTTACGCATCTTCAATTGTCGCGTCCGCTTGAGTGCCCGGCGTGGTTCCACCCAGTGCCGCAATTTGGTCCACTCTGTCTGATTTATGGGCTCTTTTATGCATGCGACCAACCAGGACCGCCTGTCGGCCGGCCTGCTACCTTCCAAATAGGTCGAGCAATCCTCTAAACTTTCCCGACAAACCGCCGATAACGGTTACGATGACAACTGCCGTCAGTCCAACACCTCAAGCGCCTCAAGCGCCCACGACGCAACTGCTCCCATGTGATCAGCAGCAGATTGCGAATCGCCTTCGCCATTGCCCTCGATTACCCTCCCTTGGCTCGATCAGCACCGCCCTGCGCGGATTGCTGGACGCCGACCAGCGCTACACCACCCAGGTAGCCGAGATCATTCGCCGTGATCCCTCCCTCACTGCGCGGCTCCTGAGACTCGTCAACTCTGTCTATTACGGATTCTCCTCGCCGGTCAACAGCATCGAGGAAGCGGTGTTCTATTTGGGCGTCCGCCAGATCCGGCAACTCGCCATGGTCACGCCCGTCATCGAAGATTTTCAAAAGCTGGCCGGCAAAACCCTGTTCCCCTGGCGCGATTTCTGGCAACACTGCATCGCCACCGCCATCATGACCCGCGAGGTGATCGGCTCATTTCAAGCCGTGGAAAATGAAGTCGATTACGTCGCCGGACTCGTTCATGACGTGGGTAAAATTGCGATGGCGGCGGCCTTCCCCGATCACTTTCATGAGATCCACCGCCGGCACTCGGAGGACGGGCAGGACCTGCTTGAAGCCGAGCGTGAAGTCCTTGGCCTGGATCACGGTGAACTCGGCGCGCTCTACTTGAGGAGCCATAATCTCCCGGACGTGCTCGTCGAGACCGCGCGCTATCACCATGAACCCGAGCGAGCCGGCCACCATTGCCGCATTGTCGCGGCTGTTCAACTGGCCAACCTGCTCGTGAGACAGGCGGGTATTGGTCAAAGCGGCAATCGCTCCGTCGTTACGGACAAGGACTGGCTCGAAGCCAGCGGCTGGAAGATCATCTTCGCCAATCACGGCGAACAGGAGAAAGCCATCGCCACCGCGAGTCTCAAGCGAAGCCTGGAACGGCTGCCGTCAATCCTGGCGGGCTTGGTTTAAGTCAGATCCGTGCGATAGGAGCGCGGAATTTATTCCGCAGCCGCGTGGAAAGAACAACACGGCCACGGACATTCACTCCGGTGCAACGCTCCTGACGATGGTCACCGTTCACTGACAAGGTTTTCGCCTGAACGTCGCACCTCCAAATGCGCGGCTCACGGGTTGATCGGAAATCGAAGCGGAACAAATTCCGCGCTCCAACTGTACCGTTACGGCTAAAATCGGCGCTCACACATCGCACACCTTCGCCGCGTGACGGAGAGCCAGCCCTTTGTCATCCCATGTCGGAATGAATTCCTGCGCCACGTAACCGGTGTAGCCGGTCTCCAGTATGGCGCGCATCACCGCCGGATAATTGATCTCCTGCGTGTCATCCAGCTCGCCGCGCCCCGGAACTCCCGCCGTGTGGTAGTGAGCGATGTGCTCCTTGTGAAGCCGCAACCGCCGGATGACATCACCGTGCATGATCTGCACGTGATAAATATCGAACAGCAGTTTGAAGTTGGGCGAGCCGACCCGCTTGATCAGATCGATGCACCGTTCGATGTCATCACCAAAGTAGCCGGGATGACCTTTCATCGGATGGCTGTTGTCGCGGCTGTTCAGGTGTTCGAGGCAGAGCGTCACCTTCTTCTTCTCCGCGTAACTGATCACTTCGTGCCAGCAATCGACGCAATTCTTCGCGCCTTCCTCATCACTGATGCCTGCCTCTCTCATCCCGGTAAACGTGATGACTTTCGAGCAATCGAATCGCACCGCACTGTCGATCCCTTCTCGAAGCGACTTGATGACGAACTCATGATTCGCCTTGTTGAACGGCCCCTTGGCAAAGCCGTGACTGCTGACGAGCGAGATTTGCAAACCCAGCTCGCGCACGAGCGGGTAATGCGTCCGATCAATTCCCTCCATCGCCACAAGTCCAATCTCCTTGCAAAGCCTGGCCAGGTCCGGCGTCGGCATCGGGTTGAACGTCCAGCCCATGATAGATTGGCGAATCCGGCCATGTCGGATTTTGAAATCGGATTCGGCGAAAGTGCGAGGCATCTGGGCATGAGCCTTTGGCAGAACCGAAGCCCCGGCAACCATAATACCGGCGGATTTCAATGCGGAGCGGCGGCTGAGTTTTGCGGTGTGCTCTTGAGATGGAGATGAAGGAGTCATGAGCAAAGTTCACCATAGATGAACGCTTCAGGCAATGGTTCGTCGCTGGAGAATCGGACGGAGTCGCGTCGCCGAGCATCGAGGCGATTTCCCGGCAGAGAAATTGGCGGAAGCTTTTGACGAGTGCCGCGCTATCAGTAAGCCTCGTCGTGAGTGCCGAGGTTGAGCAGATAATTTCCATTTCGACAGCTCTTCGCGGGCGAACAAACTCGAAGACAATGCGAAGGTCGTAACCCGCCGAGCACGCCCAGCAGCCCTCGAAATCGCCGGAGAGTTTGTGGGTCCGCAGCGCGGGATGGTATGGCTCCTCTTCAAGTTGCCGGAGAGCAGCGCCCAATTGGCCCAGCAGTACCGGTTTCCGCCGCGTCAGCTTCTTCGCTGTACGCGTGAATTTGGCCGGCCAGAGGAGTTTCATTTGCCCCGCAGTTCACGCATCAGGTCGGCTGCGGAACCACGCTTCACTTTTCCGCTTCGATAATCAGCGCGGGCTTGAGCAATCTCCTGAACCATTTCCTGCCGCCGGGCCGCGGCGATTCACTTGTTCACCACTCCGACCAACGCGCTCTGATCTTCCAGCGGCAGAGTTTCGACCGAAGCCAAAGCATCTGCAAACTTTGCGGTTTCAACACTCATGACTGCTGCCAAGTTATCGCAGTGAACCTCACTCGTGCAAACCATGTTTGAGGTTTGGTTACGTCCGTGAACTGATTTCGGCGTCTGGGTTTGGCCTCAAGGCTTGCTCGGCGCCGGAGAATCGGGCGGGAGTCGCATCGCCGAGAAGCGAGGCGGTTTCGTGGCGAAGCAAGTCATCGTTGGGAAGGTGAGACTCCTATCGAACCCTGACTGAATCGGCCCATTCGCGTCAGGTTTGCGCAAAACGCGACTTGGGGCGAAAAGAATTGGGTTCGGCGGGAGCGCCACCTCCCGACAAGGGGCCAACCGCGAGGGCGTGGTTGGCGGCTCCTGAGGGCGGGTGAGCTCCCCATTTTCGCTGTTGTGGCGTGGGGCATGGTTCTGTGCGTGGGCTGGACGCTCAAAGCGTGCTCGCCGCTCCTGTTCTGACAAGGAATGTATGTGTTGGGCTGCTACTTTCTGGAGACACGCAGCCGAAAAAAGCATGCAGCCGGGGCGACCGACGATCCGACGTTCACTGAGACAGTGGTTGTCCCATCGGCGTTTAATGATGGTTCGGTTTCCTGACCTACCACAGGCGACCACGCCTGGAAGTCGGCTGAAGATTCAAGCCGATAGTCCAGTTCGTGCGCCAGAAGCAACCGGTGAAAGCTTACGAGCAGCGACGTGCCATCATGGCTTGTGGTGAGATAGGCATTCAAACTCGCCTGCTCGTTCCCGAGGCGCGGGTTGAGGCCCTGCGCGTACTCGAGAAGGTTGGGAAGTCCGTCTCTGTCCGGGTCGGCTTGCTCCCCACTTGCCGCTGGGTCCGCCAGTTCCGCAAGAGAGAAATGTTCGGCACGCCAGGCCTCATAGGAAAGCGTGGCCGAGAAAAGGTCATTGGTTGGCCATGGCCCGCTGCCGAAAGAAGCGGTGAGTCGATCATACAGATCCGGGTCGGCTCCCTTTTCCCAGGTGTTTAGTAAATAAACGAAAACGACTCCGTTTCGCCATTTGACCGCTTTCGAAATGGCCCCGGGGAGAACACCCAGCTTGCCCCAGATTCCGGTTGCTGGATTGGTGCCGCTTGAGAGAAAGTTGTCCCAACCCAACATATCCGAAGCCATTGCGCTCACGCTATTCGTCGTGAGAATATCTGGGAAGGAGGCGAGCCCATCAATCGCCGCGACAAAGCGTGCATGGTCGATGGCCGAGGCGATAAAGCCTCCCGCTGCGTCGAGGGTCGTGAGCGGATAGGCGTAGGGCAGATTGAAATCCAATGGTTTTGGTTCAGCCCAATTGTCTAGCCCGACGATATCGGCTGGCGTCACCGAAGGATGGAGGTAACACACCGCCTCACCAGGGAACCGTTCGGCGAGTGTGTTTCGCCCAAATCGCGTGCGGGTAATGTCGGCTTTGGCCAGCAATTGTTGGGCAGCCGTCTCGAAGGTTTGCCCTGTTATTGCCTCGACTACGCGCCCCGCCACCAGGAAGCCCACATTTGAGTAAGAGTACTGGCTGCCCGGGTTTGCCTGCAGGGGTTTGCCAAGCATCCAGCGGACGAATTCGGTGGGTGTTGCAGGCACCGTTAAGCCCAGCTCTTGCATGGTCAAAGCGGGCCAGAACGCCGCGTCAAATCCTGTGGCTCCCAATGGACTTTTTGCTGCGGAAGCCACCCATCCGGCGGTATGTTTCAACAATTGCCGAACTGTGATGTTAGTCAGGCGTGAATCGTTGACTGCGCCTGGATATTGAGCCGGTTCCAGGTTCAACAAACTGAACGCCGGGCTGTCGAGGTCGAGCCTGGCCTCATCCACTAACTTCATCACGGTTGCGGCCGTGATCATCTTCGAGAGACTCGCAATCTGGCACATCGAGTCGGGATAAAACGGTTCGTTCCGTTCGACATTCGCCCAGCCGTAGCCACGGGCGAAGACCAGACGCCCATCTTTGACGACCGCGAGCGAGCCGCCGGGAATTCCGTGGTTCAGCAGGACGGTTTGCATGTTCGTGTCCAGGCGAGCCAACTCGGGAATGCGCGGGCCGGTTGGCTGCCGCCAACTGCGCACCAGCACCTGGGCTGCATCGCTCGTAGTAGAACCCGTGGGGTCAATGACGACAATGCGGTAGCCGCCAGAGTCGGCCGGTCGAACTTGGGAGATGGTAAGACTGCGGTTGGTGGCATCGATGATGTCCGTCCCATTGAGCTGCCATTGATAGTTCAGCGGTGTTTTTCCCTTCACCGTCACGTTGAGGAATACGCGCTTGCCTTCCCATGCGAACTGACCGCGGGGGCCGGTAGAAATCGTGGGTTGGGCGGTCACGGAGGGCCATGCGTAGCACATATCGAAGATAATCAGAGCGATGAGTCGGAATGCTGAAGCGCGGGATTTGGTAACGGTAAGTTTCATAGTAGGCGATCGCATTTCATGCAGGCGGCTTGGCCAACTCTCAGGTTGAGCCCTATGGCTTGTTAGGCACCACAGTGATGTTGAAGGTGCTATCGAACGACAACCCAGTCAGGTCGTAGGTCCCGCCAACGTGGATCGTGTGCCTGCCCACACGGAGCGGCGCGAGCATCAGGTAAATCCCGGCATCGACCGACCACGAGGTGGTTCCGGCGGGCGCATCCAGACCGAAATACTCAAAGATATTGCCTCCCGGCAGCGGACCGAATTCGAACAAAGGCGACTGACCTCGATAGTGACTGAGGTTCTGGACAGCGATGCCATCGATCACGGCGAACACTCCCGAGGTGTTGTCGATTTGGCTGTTGGCACAAGCACGCAGCTCGGCTTCAGTATTTCCGTGAAATGGGTCAGGCTCAAGAATGGAGCACTCGGCGTTCATCACTCCGAGAAAGAGCGGTGTCCCAGCTGGGATCGTGAGGTCAACCGTCGCTTGACCGAACGGAGCGATGGGGAACAGCACGCCCTTGTGCCCACCGAAAACTCCACCGGTAAAGAACGGGTGGACGTCATCCACGACGGGAATCGCCAGCAGACCTTTCCACCATTCCGCTTCCCACTCGCCATAGCTCAGACCGCGGAAGTTGGCTTGAGGTGGAATCACGCGTGGGTCATTGCTTCCGCCATCGGCTCGGACCTGGCGCGAGATGGCAACCAAGGTGACCGTTCCCAGTATGAGCGCAAGCCACTGGCCGCGGCGCGCTCTTGTCATCATTTTGTTCACTGTTGTGTTCATTGGTTTGTTCCTTTCATTCTGTTGTTGTTTTGTTCCTGTTACTTCTCAGATACCTTCCCTTCTGTTTCGATCGGCTAGGTCGATCTCGGCCAGTGATGGCGCGCGCCAGACCCGAAGGGTGAATCTGGTGACCGCGATGAGCGAGTTTCCATCGGGCGAGAAGGAGAGATCCAGAACGTCATCACCAGGTGTTCCTTTGAGCATCGCCACCAACTGCCGGGTTCTTACATCCCACAGTCGAATCACGCTCTCGCCACCGCCGCTGAGCATCCGCCGCCCGTCGGGAGACACCGCGAGGGCGAAACAGGCCAGCAATTCGCCGCGCAGCGTCGCCAGTTCGCGTTGAGTTCCCAGGTCCCACAGTTTGACCGTTTGATCGTAGCTGGCGGTGGCGACAGTCTTGCCATCCGGCAGCAGCACCACACCCGCAACACCGTCCTTGTGCCCTTTGAGGTGAGCCTGGCGCCGTCCGGTTATCAGATCGAAAATTTCCGCCGATCCGTCTTCATATCCCACTCCAAGCGCCCCGCCATCGTGAGAGAGGGTGAACGCCGATGAATGCATCATGACCCCTGCGTTTCCATCGATCTCGGCCAGCAGGTGGCGGAACTCAATGTCCCAGGCTCGAATTTTGCGATCCGCGGTCCTTGCACAAAGTCGGCGCCCATCGCGGGAAAACCCGAGACGCACGATCGCCGCGGGCGAGTTGGTGAATTGTGCGATCTCGCGGCGTGTTGTGACTTCGATGAGCTTGATGGCGCCGCCTTCGTTCCCAACCGCGAGCAGTTTGCCCGAGGACGAGATCGCAAAGCGTGTGCTCGCACCATGATCGAGAGGGAATCGCGACGTTTCCTTCAATGAAAAAGCATCCCACACCCCAATGGTTCGGTCGTCCTCATATCGTTTCAGCAGAGCAGTTCCGTCGGGAGAAAGCGATGGAGGCGTCACACGTTGATCGCCCGGAGCGCGGAAGACTTCGCTAGACTTCCTCTTCGTCTGCGGCTGTGCGCTCCAGAGCGCCACCGCCCCGTCGTTCTTGATGCCGGTTGCCAGCATCTTTCCATCGGAGGAGAATGCCATGGCGAGGACCTCATTCAAGTGCTCGAACGAGCTCTTCTTCTCACTGGTCTCGACATCCCACAGGATCACTGTGTGATCCGTGCTCGCAGAAGCCATGTGCTTGCCATCAGGTGAAAACTCCATCGCTGGAACCCAGGACGAATGGCCGGCAAATGTTCGAACAGGCCTTCGCGTGGCGAGATCCCAAAGCTTGATGCTCCCGTCGTGGTTGGCCACGGCCAGGGTTTTGCCGTCGGGTGAAAACTCCAGGGCATCCACCGGCACGGTGTGGTTGGTGAACGAGCAAACCTGCTGTCCTGTGCCCAGATTCCAAACTCCCACCCAGTTCGTGTAATTGCACCCGCCGGCGAGGAGATTGCTATCCCGCGAAAAGGCGAGGCAGAATAGTGGGCCTTCGGCGCGAAATGCACCGATCTTGGTCCCGCCGGCCACTTCCCAGACATTAATCGTCCCGTCCTGCTGTCCGTTTGCGAACCGCTCGCCTCGCGCGGAGAATACGCAGCCTCCCCCGGTCAGGCGATCAATCACTCCGACGGGTCTGCATGATATTTCGCTTCGTGTGGTGAGGTCCCAGGAGCGCAGGTGTCCATCGGTGGAAGCGGTCACCAGTTATTCTCCGTCGGCGGAAAAGGCGGCTGTCCGGACGGGTGCGGCGTGCGCGAGCGTCGCCATTTCCCGGCCTGTCTCCGTATTCCACAATTTGACGGTTCTATCGCGGCTGCTATACTGAGCGCGGTCACAAACTGCGCTTTTGGCACCGTGACACTTGAGTTGTCAAGTAGCTCACAATCAATGGGAAGTGACCATTTTCGCTCGATTTCAAAAAGCGCAATCTATGGCCGCGCAGAGTATAGCAGCCTGTCGGACTTACGTACACGTATTAAATCCGACGCTCTACGATTCGATATGACGCGTTTTGATTTTCGGTGAAGGTGTTTTTGATGGTCCAAAATCAATGATTTTGTCCGAAAACGAGCTAAGTCCGACAGGCTCCTAGTGGCCAGAAGCTTTCCCGACGGGGAGAACGCGACGCCGTAAACATCATTGGAATGGGATCCGAGCTCGAGCAGTGCGTCATTCCGCGTCGCGGCCCAGAGGTAGCGCCATTCCCACCCACGCAGGTCAGCCTGACTAGGAGCCTGTCGGACTTAGCTCGTTTTCGGACAAAATCATTGATTTTGGACCATCAAAAACACCTTCACCGAAAATCAAAACGCGTCATATCGAATCGTAGAGCGTCGGATTTAATACGTGTACGTAAGTCCGACAGGCTGCTAGGC
>SIBF01000159.1 GCA_009695275.1 Pedosphaera sp.
AATCTCCTGCGCCTCCCGCTTCAAGGTCACTCGCCCCACTTCCCACGGCCCACTCAATCCCAAAAGCTGCTGATAAAGTTGCATGTCTTGCATCCGCTTAACCTGATTTCACTCAATGAAAATCCCAACGCTAAAGTTTGAAGAACCAATTTCTGCACCGACCAAATTGGACATGCTTGCGCCGGGAGGATCCCAAGAACCGTTCCCAAACAGGAATTATTGCCGCTTGAAGATTTTCGGATCCGCCCGGTATGGTCACATTCAATCCATGAACTCACAGGCCTCATCGGCGACGTTGACGGGGTTGACGGAGAGTCAAAAGGCTGCCTTGCTGACGTTACTGGCGGACGACGATCCCGCGGTTTACCAACTCATCCGACGAAAACTGCTCGGTTATGGCGATGCTGCCGTCCTGTGGTTGAGTCAACACCGCTTGAGCAGTGATCCCGTGCTTCGGCTCAGGGCATCGGCGATTGTCCGTTACGTTCGCGGGCAGCAGGCCGATAACCGGTTCCTGGCCTTCTGCCTCAATCATGGCGAGGATTTCGACATTGAGGAAGGAGCCTGGCTGCTCGCGCAAACCCAGTACCCGGAGATTAACGTGTTGGGGTACCAGGCGGTGCTGGACAGTTATGCCCAGGTTCTAAGTGAAAAGATCGGCGTGGAGACTTCGCCAGAGTCGGTTCTTCGAGCAATGACTGAGTTCCTCTTTGTACAGCAGGGCTTCCGGGGGGCCGAGCAGAACTATTACGACCCCGAGAACAGTTACATGAATCGTGTGCTGGATCGGAGAACAGGAAGTCCGATCAGCCTGTGTGTTCTCTACATGCTGCTCGGACGGAGGCTTCAAGTGCCCATTGTCGGTGTGGGAATGCCCGGGCACTTCCTCGCGAGGTACCAGTCGATGCAGGGTGAAATTTACATCGACGCCTTCCATCAAGGCAAACTGCTGTCAAAGGCGGACTGCGTTAAGTACCTGAAGCAAAACCGCATTGGATTCGAAGACAGTCTTCTGTCAGTGGCGAATTCCCGTCGAATGTTGCAGCGGATGTGCGCCAATTTGCACCAGATCTATACGGAACAGCAGCTCGCAGAAGAATCGGAGCGTTTCCAGCGCTACATTGTGGCGTTGGCGCGGTAAGAACCCGGCCGATGCGCGCCAGGATTTTGATCAAGCTCACGGAATCTCGAGTTTTTTTATGATCGTGAAATCATCCCGATGATTGCCTTTGTCATCCAAAAACGTCGCGTCGAGTCGTGATCCACAAACATCGATCACAAGCGACCCAAGGGTATTAATTCCGGTGACCATCGCGGGATGTTTGAACTTCGGAAACTTGTGGGTTTTGCCGGAGCTGCCGGCGACAACGTAAACAGTTCCGGCGTGAGGCGCAGGTGGCGCTCCGAATTTCACGTAGGGTCCGTCGCCAAAAACCCTTCCATCCCCACGACTGCGCTTATGGGCATCGGTAAATGCCTCGATCGAGCCATGGAAGCCATCGAGAAGAAAGGATCGTTCGTAATTGTGTGAGTGGCCCGACAGCACCACATCGACTCCGCCCTGCTCTATAATTGGAACAATGTTTTCTCGAACCTGGCGCATGATCCCGTCGCTGTCGGAATCGTTGTCGGAATCGTGACCGCCGCGTGTGTATGGAGGATGATGCAAAAAGGCGACGGTCCAGGTCCTCGAGTTGGCCGCGAGATCGCGCTTAAGCCATTCTATCGTGGGACCACTTTCTGAAAGGTCGCTCGCCGCCGAGTCGAGACAGATGAAATGGATGTTGGCGTAATCGAAGGAATAGAAAGCTTCCGTGCCTGAGGGCGCTCCACCGGCTTGACCGAACGCTGGCAGTGTAAAGATGTCGTAATATGGTCCCGTCTGGTTGGTGGAGTTCGCGGATCGCGCGTCATGATTGCCCAATGCCGGCCAGAGCACGGTGGAGCGCAGCGTGCGTGGATACATTTCGAACAACGCGCCTTGATACTCGGAATCCTTGCCGGACGTGTAGGCGTTGTCGCCGAGCATCAGCCAGAGATCGGCGCGACGTTGGATGGAGAACTTATCGTAAGCGTCGCGGACGGATCTCGCTGATTTGTTCTGTGTGCCGGAGTCGCCGAGAACCCAAATGCGGGTCGGTTTCTGAAGTCCTGGCGGCGGCGCCGTTATGAAGAAATGGTTTTCGTCCCCGCCTCCAAAAACTCCTTCGAGGCTGCCAATAGTGTAGAAGTATCGCGTGCCCGGCACGAGTCCCGAGAGTTCGATCACATGGTCCCGATTGATTCCATCAGCGTTTACAGCATGAATCAATCGATCAAGAGCCGGTCCGTAACGAACCAGGCTGGAAGTGGGTTTGTCAGTGCGCCAACGGATGGTGATGGTGTTGGGAGTTCCAAGCTGGAGATAAGGGCCACGGATGATCCTACGCAACTCACGCGCGGGTTGCTCCCTGGCACCCATCTGAACTGGCAGTGCGGCGTGCAGCAGAATGGGGATCGACAGCAAGGAGGCGATGGACATGGGCAGAAATGCGCGCATGAGGACAGCGGAATTGAAAGGCGAACCCGATCGCGCGGGGCAGACAGGATGAATCTGGTGCGTGGGTCTCATCAACCCCATGTTCGACCCTGCTCCTGCCATCGTCATTTGCCAGCACTCCA
This sequence comes from Pedosphaera sp., assembly GCA_009695275.1. Lineage (GTDB taxonomy): Bacteria > Verrucomicrobiota > Verrucomicrobiia > Limisphaerales > F1-12-MAGs170 > F1-120-MAGs170. The sequence continues at coordinate 2,662 of SIBF01000159.1, forward strand.
GCCCCCGTCTATCAAAAAGGCGGTGCCGGTGATGAACGAGGATTCGTCACTCGCAAGGTAAAGCGCGGAAGCGGCGATCTCCTCTGGTTTCGCCATGCGTCCGAGTGCCTGGGTGGCCGCCATTTCGTCGTAGGCCTTCTTAGGATCGGGATACTCCTTGAGGCGTGCCGAGACGAAGGGTGTTTCAACTCTTCCAGGGCAGATGCAGTTGCAGCGGATGCCTTCTCTGGCGTGATCGAGAGCGATGCTCTTGGTCAGACCAACAACAGCGAACTTGGTGGTGCAGTAGGCCAGACGGTCCCTCACGGCTACGACGCCGCCGATCGAAGCGAGGTTGATGATGTTGCCGGAGCGCCGCCGCAACATGTCAGTCAGAAAGGCCCGCGACATGTTGAAGACGCCCCGGACATTCACCGCGTAAAGCCGGTCCAGATCAGCGCCCGTGGTTTGCATCATCGTTCCCACATGGCCGATGCCGGCATTGTTGACGAGGATGTCGAGCCGTTGCTTTGTCGTAAGAACGTGCCTGGCAATTTCTGCGCAGGCTTCCTCGCGAGAAACGTCCAGCACCACGAATTCCGCCTTGCCTCCTTGAGACATGATGCGGTTGACGGTGTCCTGACCGCTGGCTTGGTCGCGATCCGTGACAAAAACGAAAGCTCCGGCCTTGGCGAATGTTTCGGCAATCGCCGCTCCGATGCCGGAGCCGGCACCAGTCACGAGAGTGATTTTATCTTGAAGTGTAAACATGGCCACGGCTCCAAAGTGTAGAAATCCGCACTGCGGTGACAATGGAATTCTCCTTTTCGAGCCCGGCACAGGTTCGTTGCATCGCGAACCCAAAAATGATTTGTCGCCCCGGCGAATTCTATGCAATCTCTCGTGCCCTTGTTTATGACACAGGTGAATTTAGCTCTAATCGGCGGCGGAACTGTCGGTGGCGGCGTGTACCAGGCGCTCCAACGGAACGGCGCTTTGATGGCATCGCGCCTTGGAATTGGCCTGCGGATCGCTGGCGTCGCGGTTCGCGATTTGAGAAAATCACGCGCAGTCTCAATTCCTTCGGCGCTGCTGACCAAGGATTGGAAGACGCTCGTTCAACGTCCGGATGTGTCGTTGGTCGTGGAACTCATGGGAGGAACGTCCATCGCCCGTGATGTGGTCCTGACCGCGTTGAGGCAGGGCAAGGCAGTGGTCACGGCCAACAAGGCATTGCTCTCGGCACATGGAGAGGAATTGTTTGCAGCCGCGCGAAAATCCGGAGCCAATCTGTATTACGAAGCGAGCGTTGCCGGCGGAATCCCGATCATCAAGGTGTTGAGGGAAGGGTTGATCGGAAACCGGATCACGCGCCTCTACGGCATCGTTAATGGAACCTGCAATTACATCCTGACACGGATGAAGCAGGAAGGGGCGGACTTTGGAGTCGTGCTGGCGGACGCGCAACGTCTCGGTTACGCCGAGGCGGATCCCACTCTGGATGTGGAGGGACATGACGCGGCTCACAAGATTGGAATTCTTGCGTCGCTGGCCCATGGCTTCTGGGTCAACCCCAGGCATATTCATGTGGAGGGCATCCGCTCAATCACCAGGCTGGACATGCAGTTTGCATCACAGTTGGGCTACACCATCAAGCTGCTGGGAATTGTGAAGACACAAAGCGGACACGCTTCTGGAAAACGCGCGCGCAGGTGCGAGGTGCAGGTTTCCGTCTATCCTACGCTGGTGCCGAACAGCCACGTTCTTGCCAGCGTGAACAACGTCTTCAACGCGATCTTCGTCCGTGGGGACGTGGTCGGAGACACTTTGTATTACGGGCGCGGCGCGGGCCAGGATGCCACGGCAAGCGCGGTGTTGAGCGATCTTGCGGACGCCGCGCTGGACATCAAATTTGGCAGCAACGTGCGAATTCCTCCATTTGTACCGCACGAAGGTGACGGGTCGGTGCAGCGGATCGATGACACGGTCTCGCGCTATTACCTGCGACTGGCGGTCACGGACAAGCCTGGTACTCTGGCGCGGATCGCCGCCATTTTTGGGGAGGCGAAGATCGGGATTTCGTCAGTCATCCAACCTGAAGGGCACGAGGGCGAAAGTGTGCCGCTGATTTTCATGATTCATGACGCCCCTAATTCAGCGATGAAGCGGGCGCTGGATCGGATTGCCAAACTTGCGGTGGTCAAGGCGCCTCCGGTTATGATTCGCGTGGAGAGCTTTGATTAGAGCGGCAGACTCATGTCGAAACTTTTTTTCAGAAGCACGAACGGTCAATCACCCGCGGTCGATCTCCGCGAGGCGATGCTCGCCGGACAGGCACCGGACCGCGGACTTTATTTTCCCGAAACATTTCCGCGGCTGGCGCAGGACGAAATCGCTGAGTTCGCAAAGTTGCCGTATCGCGAGATCGCCTTCCGCGTGCTCAGGAAATTCTCCGAAGGCATCATCCCCGACGACGCCCTCGCCGCGATGTGCCGCAAGGCCTACAACTTCGGGGTCCCTTTGGAGGTCATTCATTACGGCGTTTACCTGATGCGGCTGGATCAGGGTCCAACCGCGTCATTCAAGGATTTCGCCGCCCAAATGATGGCGCAGATGTTCGGGCGCTTCCTGCAGGAAAACGGCCGGCAGCTCACCATTCTCACCGCCACCAGCGGCGACACCGGCGCAGCGGTGGCTCACGCATTCCACAAGATCCCCGGCGTCCGCGTCCTCGTGTTGTTTCCGATCGACGAGGTCAGCTTGAGCCAGCGCAAGCTGATGACCACCCTTCGGGACAACGTCCGCACCGTTGCGATCAACGGGAAGTTTGACGACTGTCAGGCGATGGTGAAGCGGGCCTTCGCCGATCCGGACTTGAAGCACATCGCGCTGTCGTCCGCGAACTCCATCAACATCGGGCGTCTCCTGCCCCAGAGCGTCTATTATTTCTACGCCGCCTCGCGCCTCGCGCAGCCAGGGGAGCCGATCGTTTTCTCCGTTCCCAGTGGCAACTTCGGGGACATGATGGGCGCGGTCGTAGCCCGCGAGATGGGCCTGCCGGTAAGGAAGATCATCGCGTCCGTCAATGACAACGACGCCTTCCCGAAATTCCTTGCTACTGGCACTTACCAAAAAATTTCTCCGTCACGCAACTCCGTATCCAACGCAATGAACGTCGGCCATCCCAGCAATCTGGTGCGGCTCGTGGCGGTCTATGGAGGGCAGATGGATGAGACGGGCCGAATTCACAAGCAGCCCGATCTCGCCGCGATGCGCCGTGATGTGTTTTCCAGTTCGATCTCTGACGGCCGCACGCGCGATTCACTCCGGGATTTCTGGAATCAATACCAAATTCTGCTCGAGCCGCACGGTGTCGTTGCGTGGCAGGGGTTCCTCGACTGGATCGCGGTCGAACCGCTTGGCGATTCGCCCGCCGTGATTGTCGAGACGGCGAACCCCGCCAAGTTTCCCGAAGAAGTCGAGAAAGTTGTGGGCTGGCCGCCGGACGTTCCGGCTGCCATGGAAGCGGCCATCAAGCTGCCCGAGGATTTTGACCGCATGGGGGCGGATTACGGTGAGTTCAAAAAATACCTGACGGACCGGCACGGTATTTGACCCAGGGAGAGATGTTGCATGGCATTGATTGTTCAAAAATTCGGTGGAACATCGGTAGGTAACACCGATCGCATCAAGAACGTGGCGCGTCGCGTCGCCGCCTATCGTACGAAAGGCGACCAGTTGGTTGTGGTGGTTTCCGCCATGAGCGGAGTCACGGATGGCCTGATCAAGCTCTCCAGAGAGATCACGTCGCTTCCCAGCGAGCGCGAGATGGACATGCTGCTGGCGACCGGCGAGCAGCAGACGATTGCGTTGACGGCGATCGCCCTGCATGCGCAGGGCATCCCGGCGGTATCGTTGACAGGAGCGCAGGCGGGGATTGTCACGGACGGAGTCCATACCAAGGCCAAGATCCAAAACATCACACCCAATGAGGTCCACAAGTTTTTGAATGATGGGAACGTCGTGATTGTGGCGGGCTTCCAAGGCCAGACACCCGAGGGGCACATAACCACACTAGGCCGCGGCGGCTCCGATCTTACCGCGATAGCGCTTGCAGCGGCGTTGAAGGCGGACCTTTGCCAGATTTATACGGATGTGGATGGTGTTTACACCGCTGATCCGAGAATTGTTCCCAACGCCCGGAAGCTGGATGAAGTCGCCTATGACGAGATGCTCGAACTCGCGGGAGCTGGCGCCAAGGTGATGCAGCTTCGATCGGTGGAATTCGCCAAGAAATTCGGAGTCGTATTTGAAGTGCGCTCCAGCATGAATGACAACCCAGGCACAATTGTGAAAGAAGAGACCAAAAGCATGGAAGGCGTCGTGGTTCGCGGCGTTTCCCTCGACAAGAATCAGGCGAAAGTCACGCTCGTCGGCGTGCCAGACAAACCCGGAGTCGCGGCCCGGGTGTTCAACGCCCTCGCGGATGGCGCGATCAACGTGGACATGATTGTGCAAAACGTGAGCCACGGTTCGGGCACACCCGCCACCGACCTGTCCTTCACCGTCGATAAGCCGGACCTGTTGAAAGCGACCAAAGTCATCGAGGGACTCAAGGGGGAGATCGGCTATCGCGAAGTGAGCGCCGACGAGAATATCGGGAAGCTCTCGATCGTCGGTGTGGGCATGAGGAGCCATTCTGGTGTCGCCGCCAAGATGTTCGCAACATTAGCCACGGAAGGCGTGAACATCGACATGATCTCGACTAGTGAGATCAAAATATCCGTGGTCATTGATCTTGCAAAAGGCGAACATGCCATGCGCGCCGTCCATGCGGCGTTCATCGCGTAGCAAGCCATTCCGCCGGGCTGTCATCGACAGGCTTCGGAACCTTGTTCCAGCGATTTCGGGAAGAAGAACCCTCGCTCGGACTGCCGGAACCCAATTTCAGAAGCTGGAACTTTTCTACTGCCCAGTTGCAGCCGGGGTGGAGTGCAGGCATGTTCCGTTTGCAGTGATCTCCCGATAATCCCTTGCGCGTGTTCTTCATAAGGGCAATGTTTTTGGTGCTCATTTGGTTCCTGATGGTTTTGAAGCAGTGCGGGAAGAATTGGAAACAGGCGGTGGCACGGCATCAGGCCTTGTGAGAAGACCAGTCATGGAAAAACAACAAAACTGAACGATGAATATGAAAGCAACCACGACATTCCTGACAACACTTATTACCGCCGGAACGCTTCTGGCGCTTGCCGGCTGTGGCAACAAAGACTCCGCTTCCGCGCCGCCGGAGAAGCATGTGCAAAAAACTCCCGACACTGCGGCGAGCGGAAAAGCGCCGGCGGCAGATACGTTGAAACAGGCTGCTGGACAAGCTCAGGATGCAGCGTCGAAGATGGCCCAGGAGGTTGATTCGAAAGCGCAGGGAATGATCGACACAGCCAAAAAGCTCGTCGCCGACTCAAACTGGACACAGTCGATGGACACCTTGCAACAATTGAAGAACGTGAAGCTGACTCCGGAACAACAGGCCATCGTGGATTCACTCCTGAAACAGGTGCAGGTGCATGTCCAGAAGGCGACTACTGACAAGGCCTCGGGCGATGCCACCAAATCTCTGAACAATCTCCTGAAGAAATAACAACCCACCACCAGCAACCAGCATGTCGAGCATCATCAAGAATGCCATCATGGCGGCGTCCATCGTGACGGCGCTTTTAACCAGTAGCACGGCGTTTTCACAACCGGCGTCGGCGTCGAACGCGGCCCCGAAGTGGGTGGCCTCCACGTCCGCAGGTGTCACGCTCACACGCGGAAACAGTGATACCGTGCTTTTCACCGCCAACATCCTCGCCGCCAGGAAATGGGATAAGAATGAACTCCGCCTCGGGGCTGACGGCACTTATGGCGAAAACAACAAGGTGAAGAATGCGGAGTCCGCGCACGGCTTTGGCCAATATAACCGCCTCTTCAACGAAAAGATGTTCGGTTATCTGCGCATGGATGCATTGCACGACGGTGTGGCAGATGTGGAGTACCGTCTGACCTTCAGCCCCGGCGCCGGTTATTACTTCATCAAGAATGCGAAAACCATCCTGAGCGCGGAAGTAGGTCCCGGATTCGTTATGGAGAAGCTTGGGAGCGGCTCTAAAGAGTATCTCAGCCTACGTATCGGTGAGCGTTTCGAGCACAAAATCAACGAGCGAGTGCGCATGTGGGAATCTTTGGAATTCCTTCCCCAGGTGGATGAGTGGAAAAACTTCATCCTTAACGCGGAGATCGGCGTCGAAACCGGCCTCACCGAAAGTCTCTCTCTGCGGGTATATGCCCAGGATACCTACGACAACGTGCCCGCGCCAACGCGCGACAAGAACGATTTGAAGGTCGTTACGGCGATCGCCTACAAGTTCAAATAGCCTCTCTTCATCCGAAGACCGCTTAGACGCAGGCGAAAGCTTCGTTCAACAGGCGAAACAGACTTCGGTCTGTTTCGCCTGTTTTGCTGTCGTGGGGCGCTCTTCTCAGTTTCCGCCACCAGGTCGGAGATTGGCTTTGGCTTTCTGGAGCGCCTCTCGAGCTGCCGGATCCTGGGCGTGAATGAGAAGTTGTTCGATCAAGGCTTCGTTCTGGGCAATCTGCGGCTCTGCCAGCGGCACGTTGATGGTGCGGAAATTTTGATTGCCGGCGACGACATGATGAGTGGCGGCTACTTTGAGATCCGGGTTGTTGCTGTCACCGGCGAGAACGTCCGCTCCGTAGGTCAACCGCGCCCCACTCAGCGACTGGGCCACTTCGCTCCAGTTGTGAATCTCGCCGGCCTTGGCCTGGGCAATGAGTGCGGCCTGCGCTTCGGCGCTCGAGGTTGCAAGTTGGGCCAGCATCTGAGTGGCGATCTGCTGATAGCCCGAAGCCTGTGCTCCGGGCGCTTGCGTCATGTTTATCAACGCGGAAACGCCCTGACCATCAGCCATCCCACCCATTGCGATCATGCCGTAATAACGCCATTGCTGGCTGAGGTTCTGCAATTCGGGAATTACACTCGCATCGCCGTATTTTTGCAAAACTTGGAACAGCCCGGAGACATCCTGTTCGGTGCTGCCGTTCTTGGAGAGCGAGGCCAGAGCCTGCCTGCTGGCCGAAAGGGCTGCACCTGTGAATTGCCCGGGTGCTTGCTGCTCCAGCGCGCGCGCGAGCAGCGTGATCTCGGAAGGAGACATCGACTTTTGCAAGGCCTCCCCGGCAACAGCTACCGCCTCGGGACCGCCTATTTTCGCCAGACTATCGAGCACTCCAACACGCAGGTCCGAAGCGGACGCGGCAGACGAAGCACCGCCCGGAAGCTTCGCCGCTCCAAAACTCGAATTCTCGCCCTTCTCAAGGAAATCACGTATCGCGGCTACTGCCGGCGTCCCGAGGGCGCTAATTCGTTGAAGCTGTTCAGCGATGTTCGCCGACTGTTCGGGCGTCATGGGCGATCCACCCAGATTGAGTTGCGAGAGTTGAGCAATGAGGCCGGCTGCCTGAATGGTTTCCTGTGTCCGGGGCAGGTTATCGAGAATGTTTGGTGCGGCGGGTTCCGTGACTTGCTCAGGTGCGACGTCAGGGGTCGATGGGGTCGCTCGCGGAACAAACGAGGCAGACGATCTCGCCCTTCGCTCGCGAACATCCACCGTGTCGGTCTGGTTGGGAGTTGAACTGATCACCGGGGTTGAAGCGTCAACATCTGGCAGCGAACTCGACGAACGGAACTTCAAAGCGAGAGGAACAACCAGCACGGCCAACATTCCCATAGCGATGAGCAGCAATCCAGGGCGGACAGCACCGCTGCTACGCCGAGCCGAATGGGAAGCCAGCAACGTCATTTTCGTGCTCGCGCAATTCGGAGAGTTCATTGATGAAGCTGCTGATTAACTTTACTGCGGGGCCGGTGACGATCAATGGGTCATCGCGTAAAAGACGATGTTGATGCCCATCGGGTAAGCCTTTTTCTCGGAAAAACGGTGGAAATACGTCTCGTTCTCACCTTCCCGTTCCCAGCCGTCACCCAGATCCGTGTTGTGGCAGATCATAACCATCAAACGCCCCTTGTCGTCAAAGATTCCGCGATACTGAACCTCTTCACAGCCTGGTCCGTGCTGTTCGTAGGTCATGCCGCGAAGGCCCCATTCGATTCCTGGCACTTGCGGCTTTTCGTCGAGATCAAAGATGCTGTGGAAGACTGGGTGGTCGAGAGCCAGATCCTTGGGGTCCTTGTCGGGAAAAACGAGTTTGAGTTGATCAGCGAAGTTGTACCAATCGCGGTCTCCCCAGAAGTCATCGACCATGAGAAATCCGCCATTTAGGAGGTAGCTGCGCAAGACAGGGATTTCCGCATCTTCAAATGTGAGCTTGCCCGGCTCGACGATGTAGATGAAAGGATGATCACTCAAGTCCTTTTCCGTAAGTTCGATGACTCGCCCATTGGGATCGACTTTCAGCGAGGTCATCTGTTGGAGCCGGTAGGAGAAGTTTAAGTCGGAATCCGGAAAGTCGATCTTCCAGCGTTCCCGCGTATGTCCCATGCCGTATCGTCCATCCACCGAGTACTTCACTCGTGCAAAGGTGAACGTATCCTTCTCGAATTCAGGATCGTTCTTCCATTCAGGCGTTGGAACGCTGTTCTGTTCTGCTTCGCGCGCCGTCCGTTGTGCCCAGACCAACCCTCCAGCGAGAGCAATCGTGACCGCGATCAGTGCGAGCTTTTTTTTCATGTCAGGGACGTTCGTCGAGTTCAAAGACGGCCAAAGTGTAGGCCAGGTTTCACCGGGCGTCGAGCACGCGTCTTGTATTTGAAGATGTTCACGATGATTTTGCCAGCAATTCAGCCCGAAGAGAGAGGATTACGATATAAGGAACCCCTGGAAAATACCCCGCCGTCCGTTTCTCAAAGCACCTGGACCAGCGATTGCCCTGCCCACGCTGGAAGTGGTGATTCCACCCGTGAAGTGGCTGGCGGTCACAGGTGATTCCGCAGCTCCGTCCCCAGGCGCATGGCCTTTGAGGTATCAATCTTTGCATAAGAACGAGCGATAACTTCAGGAGGCAGCGTAGCGGTAATCTGGCAGTTGGAAGAAGGACTTCAACAGTTCAACGCGTCGCTCGATGGCGTTAAGATTCCTTCACCAAACTTCGGCGCTTACCGAGGCGTTGAAGGCGCGCCAAAAGCTTGCATTCATCTTCGATGTCCACGTGGTAGTCTGCTTGCAAACGTTCAGCAACAGCCGTCCTCCATGCGGCGCGGAAAAGCACCGGACCGTGCAGCGCGCCGATGAATGCGCCCAGGAGTTGCGCGTAGGAATCCGTGTCGTGGCCCCATTCCTGGCTGAGTTGCAGCGCAGCCATTGGATCGTAATCACACATCTCCAGGCAGCCGAACATCACCGCGAATGGAATCTGCGCCTCCCACTTGGCGTTCTGCGCGAACTCGCGCTCGAACACGGCGAACATCCGCGCCGGCCGGCCGGCGGCCTCCTTTGCCGTGCGATGCGCGAAGTCCAGCCAGCGATGCACGGCCCGCTGTGTCCAGCGAATCCTGGCGAACCCAAACGGATCGGTGTCACGCAACACTGCCAGCACTTTCACCCAGGCCGGGCGCGGGTTAGACAGATCCACCGGTGTCACCAACGCCTGGGCCAGCGCCGCGATCAATGCAGCGTTCATGTCGCGACCATAACCGTTGTCAAAAAAAGCCAGATGCCACGCGGCGCGATAAGCGCGGTCTGGTTGGCCAGCAAAAAGTGCTGCCAGCGGCGGCAAAGTCATTTGCCCGGAACAGGTCGGCAGAGATTGCCACATGCGCTCGGGCGGACGGGCGCGAGCCAGGTCGCGTTCCCCAAGAATCCAGCGCGCCGCGAATTGCCATTCCTCAAGCCAGTCAGCGGCAAGTGTCGCATACTCGGGCCTGTTGGCGACACTCGGCCGTTTGGACCATTCGAGGTAGGCTCGCGCGAGATCGCCGACGCCCATCGGAAATCTCCTTTTCTGTTCTGCCACTCGCAGCGCGTGCAGCAGTACCAGCTTGTGACGTGTGTCATCGGTGATCGTGCCTGGAGCGGAGTGATGATTCCACTGGGCGTAGCTTTCCGGGGTGGGCCTCAAATCATCGTAGGAGCGGAGCATCAGCCGTCCGGCAGCAGCCCGTCGGCCCGCATCATCCAGAACCTCATCATCGCGCCAGACTTTCGGCGGATTTGGCAATCGTTGCACCGCGTCGCGCGCTTGGAACTCGATCGGGCCCCCGAGGGCGTCTCCGATCGCCGTGCCGAACATCAGCCCGCGGATACGATCTTCGAGGCGAGTTCCAGCGGGATCGTCCGCGCCCTGGATCAGGACTGGGGCCGCGAGCGCGGCGGCTGTTGAAAGTTGCAGGAAAGAACGGCGGTTCATGCCGGCGACGTTACACAACCATTTAAGGTTCCGCCAGCAGAGCGATGGAAGGCCGCAGAACCAGTTCGTGGGAGAGATCAAGCAGGGACTTGCGCGCGGCCAGCGAACTCGAAAGCGGCAACTGCGCGTAGCCGATCAATCGCCGCATGATCTCGACTCCGGCAAGTTGAATCATCAAAGCATCGTCAAATCCTGTTGGAGCGTGATACGCCCGACGCCACTGGTCGCGCAGCGCCGCCGGCTGCCCTCCGAGCCACAGGTGCGCCAGGAAAACTCCGGCGTCCCACTCCGGTCTCCCAAAGAAGCAAAACTCCGGATCGATCACGCGTGGACCGCCATGAGTCCGCACAAAGCTGCCGGGAAAAAAGTCCCCATGCAACAGACAGGGGCCATCCACCAGGTACATCTCAGTGCCGAGCCGGCGAACCTCGCGGCAGAAAGCGGCGTCGCCTCGCAGACCCTCTGCGGACGATTGCAATCCAGGCTGCAGCCGATCCAGGTCCAGCCCGTTGTCCCTGTTCAATGGAATTTCAAAAATATGCGCGTGATTCAGCGTCCGCATCTCACGGTTCGGCAGTGCGGGGTGCGATCCGGCCTGTTCAAACATGCGGTGGAGGCGCGAAAGAAACTTTGCCAACGCATCAATCTCCTCAGTCTGGAAGGATTCACCGCGATAGCTTCCTGAGTAGTCGCCTCCTGTGCCGAGATCCTCGAACACCAGGATGCGCGCTTCCCGCTCGCAAGCCAACAATCGCGGCATGGCCCCGGCCAGACTGGGGACCGTGGCGACGATCTCGTAGAATTCCCGTTCGCGCAGCGCCCGGTCCCATGGCGCGGAGAATTGAGGATACTTTTCGACCCAGGGTCGCGACTGCTTCACGATGAGGGTCCGCGAACTGGTCGTGACCCTCATGGTGCAGTTCATATTTCCTTCCCCGGCTCGCGCGATGGCACGGAGAGTCTCGTTCGCCATCAGCACCTTCAGGCTGCGCAAGAAGCACTCCAGAGACAGGAACTCTGAGGCATCCAGAAAAAACAATTCCGGATGCTGATGTCGAAACTCTGCAGGCGTCATGAGTTCTGGAAGTTTACGGGCTGGCGGCACATTGAACCCGGCAACGCTCTTTGGCAATTTCGTATTGGCATGGATGTGGTTTTAAGCTGTCACTTTTCGGTGATTCAAATCAGGTCGCGCTCATCGATCGGAACTCTTTCATTCCGGCCTTGCTCGGGGGCGGCATCACACCTGCCGTTAGACGGGAACCCTCTTATGAAACAATTCGAATCTCCGGTGAGGCGACTCAAGAAAGTTCCTGTTCTCCTCTCAGTGCTGGCGAGCTGCACGCCTTGCATCGACCTAGATATCGCTTCCGCCCGGACGCACAGTGACCTTCTTGGCAGCCGTCTCCGAAAAAGGGTTCTTGGAAGTTTAGCGTTGGGATTTTCATTGGGGAACGGGGTAGAGGTTGAGGCCGCCGAGATGGAAGAAGATGTCGGTCTTGAATCGTTCCGGGTTACGATACCCATAGGCTTTTTTCACCAGGCTTTGAATCTTGT